>JAYTUQ010000094.1:0-9226 GCA_043744455.1 Saprospiraceae bacterium
CTATATCTACTTCTATAGCAATTTTAGGTGCAAAATCAACGTATTTTTTTGAGAATTTTTGACCTTCTATTCTTTCGAAAATAGCAATATCGTTTGAGATATTGTCTTTATGCTTAAGGTGAACACCTATTTCATTGACGAGATAATCAAATTTAGTATCGTCTAATTGACGCGCTAAAATTTTAGTAAGATAGGTAATAATAAGTGATTGATAACTGCTTGTTCCCATAATGTCTTCGTGTGTTTTAAGTTTTCTCACCACATCCATATATCCCCGACGATACAATGGTTGACCGTCGAGAACTTCCCAAATCAAGCTATCGGGAATTTTAGGTGTGCGTTTTGGACGATTCGCTAATGTTGGTGCTTCCATATTTTTCCTTTTCCTACAAAAGTAAGTTTTTTTCGCGATATACTGAGGGGGGTATATGGATAAAAAAAAAGCCATACAGCACACATCGTTTTAAAAAATAAAAACAAATGTGGGCTATATGGCTTTGTATTTTATAAAGACAGCATTGTTACTTCAAATTTCCTTTTTTCAATTCAGAAACTGCGTAATCTGCTGCACGAGCCGTCATAGCCATGTATGTCAACGACGGATTGACGCAAGCCGAAGAAGCCATAAAAGCACCATCAGTAACAAAAACGTTTTTGCAATCGTGCATTTGATTCCATTTGTTCAAAACAGACGTTTTTGGGTCTTTTCCCATGCGTGCTGTACCCATTTCATGGATAGCCATACCGGGCCAAGAACCATTGTCATAAGTCCTAACATTTTTTAGACCCGCTGCTTCGAGCATTTCTTTGGCATCATTTGCCATGTCAAGACGCATTTTTTTCTCATTTTCCTTGAATTCAACATCAAAAACGAGCGTGGGCTGCCCCCAAATATCTTTTTTGTCAGGACTTAAACGGATGTGGTTTTCGTGATAAGGCAGACATTCGCCGAAACCCGTCATACCGAGACTCCAATTGCCAGGTTCTGTTGCCATAGCTTTCATTTCTGCACCAAATCCCTCTTCAGCGGCGATACGCCCCCAACCATTGCGACTCGCACCACCTTGATACCCGAAGCCACGGAGGTAGCCACGTTTGTCATCTCCAACGTTGCGGTAACGAGGAATATAGATGCCATTTGGACGACGACCATAGACGTATTTGTCTAAATAGCCTTCAACTTGACCATTCGCACCTGTTCTGAAATGGTGATCCATGACATTATGACCCAATTCACCACTGCTGTTACCCAAACCGTTGGGAAACTGAGACGAAATAGAATTCAATAAAATCCACCCTGAACTAATGGTTGAGGCACACACAAAAATAATTTTTGCTTTATACTCCGTTGTTTCATTCGTCTGAGAATCAATGACAAGAACACCTTTGGCATCGCCTTTTTTCGCATCATAGATGATAGAATTGACGATAGAGTAGGGGCGAACCGTGAGTCTTTTTGTCGCCATTGCTGCGGGTAAAGTGGAACTTTGCGTACTGAAATAAGCGCTAAAAGGGCATCCACGACTGCACATATTGCGATAATTACAAGCACCACGACCATTGTGATTTTGGGTCAAATTAGCAACACGTCCCATCGTCATACGCCGATTCGGAAACGTCGCTTCAATCCGCTTTCTGACATCTGCTTCGACAACGTTCATAGGCATCATAGGCAGTAATTGACCGTTTGGGTATGTCGGATAATTGTCCAAATTCTCACCCGAAATACCTGCAAACTTCTCTGCATAATCGTACCACGGCGCGATGTCTGCATACCGAATAGGCCAATCTACACCGTGGCCATCTTTCATATTGGCTTCAAAATCGATATCTGTCCAACGATAAGATTGGCGACCCCACATGATAGATTTGCCACCTACAATGTCAGGACGAAACCAATCGAAGCGTTTAACTTCTTCATAAAGGGCTTTTTTATCTTCAAACCAATACTTAGCGTTTTGTTCCGACATCGGATAGTCTCGCTTTTGGTAAGGATTGTCCATCGCTTGTTGTACTGTGATTCTGCCGCGGTGTTCGTATTCCCACGGGTCTTTATTGGCTTCCGCATAGCCTGTGATGTGATCCAACGGCTTGCCACGTTCGAGCATCAAGACTTTTAAGCCTTTTTCAGTCAATTCTTTTGCAGCCCAACCACCGCTGACACCTGAACCGATGACAATGGCATCGTAGGTTCTCTTTTTAATTGCGTCCGTATTCAAATTTGCCATTCTTATTGTTTAAATTTATTGTAAGTGTAAAACGCCAAAATTCCACGAGAATACTGAGGGGGTATACACATGGAATTTTGACATCTTGAAATTTATTTAGCTAATGTAGAAACCCACGCATGGATTTTCGTCAAATCTCCTTTTGGTACTTGTGGAAGCGGTGCCATGGGTGCATACCCAGGCCAGTGCGACGGTTCAGGTTTTGCAACAAGTTTTGCAAATTCTTTAAAGCTGTATTTTTTTTTAGCGACATCAATCCATGCGGGACCTACCATTTTTTTATCTACTTTATGGCAAGTATAGCAGGTGTTTTTTTGCAATAATGCAGTGATATCTGCCGGAATGGTTTGTGATTTTGCTATTGTGCAAATGGCTGCTAATAAAGCCACTGCAAATAAGACTTTTTTCATTTTTAATTTTTTAAATTTATGAATTGAATGAACGTGTGATTTTTAATTAAAAACTTTTAATCTTTAAAAATATAATATTATGACGCCCAAGCTTTATCACCTTTTTTATAGGGATAATCAGGAATATACTTACCCGGAACAGCCTCATACCGCAATGCTTGAGTACAACCAATTTCAGAGGTAAAATAACCCGTAAATGTCAAATCTTTCATAATGGTAAAGAAAGGACGCTCTGAGGGCAGAGAGCTTTGTCCCCAAGACTTGGCTTCTTCTCTGAATTTAGCGGCTTCGGTTTTCGCCTTTTTCTCATAATTTTTGAGAATATCTGTACGCTGATCAAGCGTTGCATCCACGAAAGAAATATTAAATTTAGATTTGGTATCAGCATCCACACTGTCCAATTCCTTCATAAAATACGTGCTGTAATTTTCACGATAGCAATCAGCCAACATTTTTTTGATGAAATTGGGCACACCTGCCGCTTTTGCACCAGGTGTATCTGTTGTAGGCACAATCGTTTCTGCAATTTCAGCTATCAAAGCGTCTTGCGCAGCGGTCAACCGAAAGTTAGGATTTTCAATCATCGGATGCGTCCATGCTTTAAGGACATCAGGCATCAAAAGCGAACCGCCAAACATGAGGGCGGCTTTTTTTATCGCGTCTCGTCTATTCATTTTTGTTATTTAGTTATCGTTAATAGTAATTTGCAGTCAAATACTGAGGGGGCATCTGGCAACAAAAACCGAATTATTTTGACACTTTATCAAGCATTTTGCGCAGGTTTTTATAAGAAACCTTAATATCGTCCATCGGAGATGTTTTATAATCTTCCAATTCAACGATGATTTGGCGGATACCGCCTTTACTCAAATTTTTCAAAATCGCTTCAAAATCCACAACGCCTTCACCCACAATGGCTGTTTCGCGTTTGCCTTCTTCTGTCAAGTCCTTGAAGTGAGCCAATTGGAAACGACGTGGGTATTTTTGGAAAAGGTCGAGCGCATTTCGTCCACCATAAACCACCCAACAAAGATCAAGTTCCCAAGCCACTTTTTCCGCATCGAGGTTCTCCATCATAATATCGAACATGGGTTGTCCCCCAAATTCTGTTTTGAACTCAAATTCATGGTTGTGATAGCCGAATTGAAGGTTTGGATTTTGTGTTTTGCAATAATCCCCCGCCATATTCAACACTTCACAAAGGCGTTTAACCCCATCTGCATTTTTACGGTCTGATTCAACCGTAAAAGGGCTAATCAAATACCGTTGACTCATAGCTGAACTGCCTTCGACAACTTTTTTGAAGTCATCGTTAAAATCCTTTTTCGCTGCATCATAATGGTTTGTTGTAACCACAAAGTGTGAACTTGGCATTTTGAGTTCATACTCTTTCAACATTTTTTTGAATTCAGAAGGCGATTTGTCAAATATTTTGCCCTTCTTAGGGTCAAAACCATAGCCTTCAACGAACTCATAACCAATTTTAGCGATGCCTTTCAACACGTCTTCGATATAGCCGTCTTTAATGTCGTCCCGAAGACTGTATAATTGAATGCCAATTGGTTTTTCTGTTTTCAAAAAATCAGGCATTTTGCCAAAAGCTGCTGTTGCGGCAGCCAATGTGGCAGATGATTTTAGAAACTTGCGGCGAGTGAAATGTGTCATTCTTGTTATATTTTATTTTTTATAAAAATCAAATTACTACCTAACGTTTATTTAGACGCAAATATACTGATGAGGGTCGTTAATAAAATCTTAAAACTTATTTTAATAAATTGCTTGTAATAGATACACTTTTCAGAATTTAATTTTGATATCTTTCAGTTTTGATGCAAAATTATTTTTTAAAAATGAATTTTTTTAAAAAAATAGGTACTAATTTTAAAAAATACAATTTTTACACAAATTTCTTTGTGTTTGAAAAATGTGTTGTAATATTATGCTTTAATTGTCAATTTGACATTTAAAATTGCATTTCGTATTTTTTATACTGTCTTTAAAGTTTTTCTTAATTGAAAATAGCAATAGAAAAGTTTGTAAAATGAAATACAAACAGTCTGAAAATTATAAATTATATAATGAAATACCTATTCGGTTACGATATCGGCAGCTCATCCGTAAAAGTGAGTTTATTGGAAGCAGAAACGGGTAAAACAATTGCTTCTGCCACCTCGCCGTCTGTTGAAATGGCGATGGATGCACCCAAATCAGGCTGGGCAGAGCAATCTCCTGATATGTGGTGGCAAGAGGTGGTTAATGCAACATCTAAACTGAAAAAAAGCTACTCTTTCGATAAAAAAGACGTGGGTGCTATTGGTATTTCTTACCAAATGCACGGCTTGGTTTTGGTGGACAAAAACCAAAATGCCTTGCGTTCATCTATAATATGGTGTGATAGCCGTGCTGTGGAGATAGGGGAGAAGGCGTTCAAGGATTTAGGCGAAGCATTTTGCTTGGAAAACTACCTCAATTCACCCGCCAATTTCACCGCTTCAAAACTGCGCTGGGTCATTGAAAATGAGCCTAAAATTTGGGAACAGACCCATAAAATGATGCTGCCTGGCGATTTTGTCGCCATGAAGATGACGGGTGATATTCGAACAACCGCAAGCGGTTTGTCGGAAGGGATTTTTTGGAATTTTAACAAACGGGATATTGCTCAGTCGGTGCTCAAAAACTATGGTATTACTGAGGGGGTCATTCCTGAACGTGTAGAAACGTTTGGAAATCAAGGTTTTATGAGCGAAAAAGCAGCGGCTGAATTGGGTTTGCAAAGCGGTACACCCATCACATATCGCGCAGGCGACCAACCGAATAATGCTTTCTCGCTCAATGTTTTAAATCCGGGTGAAATCGCTGCAACAGCGGGTACCTCAGGTGTGGTGTATGGTATTTCAGACCAAAACGCTTATGATGAAAAAAGTCGTGTCAATACATTTGCCCATGTCAATGATACCGAATCGGCACGTCGTAACGGCGTTTTGTTGTGCATCAACGGCACGGGCATCTTAAACTCATGGTTGCGGCGCATGACAGGCGGTTTAGATTATGCGGCGATGAACGCTGAAGCGGCTAAAATTGCACCCAATACTGAGGGGGTACTTTTTTTACCTTTTGGCAATGGCGCAGAACGCGTTTTGGAAAATCGGCAAATTGGCGCACAACTTTTGGGTGTCAATTTCAATCGGCATGGTGCAGGTCATTTGTTCCGTGCAGCGCAAGAAGGCATCGTTTTTTCCTTGAATTATGGTTTCAACATCATGAAAAAGGTCGGTGTTGAAGCTAAAACCGTTCGGGCGGGACAAGCGAATATGTTTTTAAGCCCTATTTTCCGCGAAGCGTTTGCGAATACAACGGGTGCAACGGTCGAATTGTACGATACAGATGGTGCGGCAGGTGCGGCACGGGGTGCAGGCGTAGGCGTTGGCTATTACAAAAATTTTGAAGAAGCGTTCATCGGTTTAGAAAAAGTAGCAACGGTAGAACCGACAGCGGCTTTGCAAGAGACTTATACTGAGGGGTATCAAAATTGGTTGTTGGCTTTAGAAAAGGCGTTGAAATAGATATTTTCAAAGGATAATGTCTACAAAGTCTGCAGGTTTGATGATTTGAATGCCTTGAAAAGGATGCAAAACGAGTAAATCCGCATCACCTGAAACGATATAATCAGCATTAGCAGCAACCGCAAGTGTTAAGAATTTATCGTCTTTGGGGTCACGACAGGCAATGATTGAGGTTTTAATATTTTCAATCAAAAAAGAACGCCTTTTAAATTTTGTTATAAAAGCATCTTTTGCATCTTGATTTGTGTATTTATCAAATTTCGGATATTGAATGACACGCTCTAACTCTGATAATGTTTCAGATGAGTAAACAACATCACATTCTAAAAATGCTTTTGAAGTGGCTTTACGGGGAACTGAATTTTCAAAGATAAGACTACTCATAAGCGTATTAGTGTCTAAAACAATAATTTTACGACTCATGTGATAAGGCTTCTTTTAGTATGTCATTGAAAATTTCTTCGGTCAAACCGCGCTCAATAGCTGTTCTGCTGATGTCATCCATTAACTCTAACATTGCAATTGTATCTTGTTGACGTTCTTTTTCAATACGATTTTTGCTGAGAAACATACGTTCAAACAAGTCAACATAGAATTTTTTTTCACTAACGGACAGTCCGTTGAATTGTTTTGCGATGTTACTGGGAACTTCTAAAACGATGGTTTCCATGTGTTCTAATTTTAATTTTTAAATTGAAATTTTATCAAAAATAAGTATTTTCAAAGGATAATGTCTAAAAAATAGCAAGGTTGATGATTTTTTTTGTTATAAAAAATTAGTTTTCATTAAGTATGCTTTCAAGAATTTCATTGGTCAGGCCTCTTGAAACGGATTCTTCGCCTATTTCTTTCATAAGTTTTAGTAGCCTAAACTTAGAATCAATGCGTTTTTTTTCTGCTGTATTTGGGCTATTCAACCATGAAACAATGAGGGCATAAAACTCATTTTTATCAGAAGAAGATAGAGATGTAAACCGCTTAGCAGCGTCTGTAGGTAGTTCTAATGCAACCGTTTCCATAAATCAATATTTAAAAGTGAAACCAATTTTTTTGACAAAAATAACCCTTTTTTATGAAAAATACTGAGGGGGGTAAAATTTTAAGATTAAAAGGAATAAGCCGATATAGAAACAATATGTTTTTAATAAATACGAACAATGAAATAATTATGTTTTATTTTGAGCTTTAATGACCAAATCAGTTCAATAAAACAAGCATTATTATGGAAAATCAAAAAATCGTTCTGTTTCAAGAAAAAAGCGTTCGGCGTGTTTGGCACAATGAGGCGTGGTATTTCTCAATCGTTGATGTTATTGAGGTATTAACTGATTCACCGACACCAAGTACCTACTGGGAAAAACTAAAAAAACGCGAATTATCTCAACTATCCCCAATTTGGGGAAAGTTGAAATTGCCTGCAAAAGACGGACGAAATCGCCCAACAGATTGCACAAATACAGAAGGGTTACTCCGCATCATTATGTCTGTTCCGTCACCAAAAGCAGAGCCGTTGAAATTGTGGTTGGCACAAATTGGCACAGAACATATTGAAGAAATTGAAAACCCAGAATTGGGTTTTGAACGGCTTAGACAACTATATAAAGCAAAAGGTTATCCCGACGATTGGATTGCTTTACGGGGTAAAAGCATTGAAATTCGTAAGGAATTGACCGATGAATGGAAAAATAGAGGGGTTACAGAAAATAAAGAATATTCGATTTTAACGGCTGAAATTGCTAAAGCAACTTTCGGTTTAACGCCTTCGGAACACAGCAAATTAAAAGGTTTGGAACGCCAAAACCTGCGTGACCACATGACCAATTTAGAGTTGATTTTTTCTGCACTCGGCGAGGAATCAACCCGTTTGATAGCCGTAAAAGACGATGTACAAGGGTTTGAAGAAAACCGTGAAGCAGCGATTGATGGCGGACAATTGGCAGGAAAATACCGCAAAGAATTGGAAGAAAGAACAGGACAGAAAGTGGTGTCTGATCAGAATTTTTTAGGCTTGAAAGGAGAAGAAGCGGCAAAGGAATTGCCTGAAAATCCCGAAAATACTGAGGGGGGCAAATGATGTTTTTATAAGAATTAATTTAATTGAAGGCAATAAAATCATTCGTGCAATTAGTGAAATTCGTGTTAAAAAAATGTAATAACTTGATTATCAATATTTTAAATAATAAAAATAAGCTCTAATGGCAACAAGTGAATATTTTAAGGGCATTCCACAAATCAAATTTGAAGGACGTGAAACGGACAACCCATTGGCGTTCAGATGGTACGATGAAAACCGCATTGTGGCGGGTAAAACGATGAAAGAACATTTGCGCTTTGCGGTGTGTTATTGGCATACGTTCTGCGGCACAGGTGGCGACCCTTTTGGCGCACCAACCAAGGATTTTCCTTGGAATCATGTCGCAGATGCGGACAGCCGTATGAAAGCAAAAATGGACGCAGCGTTTGAATTTTCAACTAAAATCAATGCGCCTTATTGGTGTTTTCACGATATTGATATGATTGAAGATTCGGAAAGCATTGCGGAATACGAAAGACGTATGACAATGTTGACGGATATTGCAAAGCAAAGACAAACTGAAACGGGTGTAAAACTCTTGTGGGGAACAGCCAATTTGTTCAGTCATCCACGTTATATGAATGGTGCTGCGACGAATCCTGATTTTGCGGTTGTGGCTCGGGCGGGTGTTCAAGTCAAATGTGCGATTGACGCAACGATTGCACTCGGCGGCGAAGGCTATACTTTTTGGGGCGGTCGTGAGGGCTATATGTCATTGTTGAATACCGATATGAAGCGCGAACTTGACCACATGGCGCAATTTCTAACGATTTCGAGGGATTATGCGCGTGCGCAAGGATTTACGGGCACATTTTATATTGAGCCTAAGCCATGTGAACCGTCGAAACACCAATACGATTACGATGCGGCAACGGTCATTGGTTTTTTGAAACAATACAATTTAGATGCTGATTTTCAACTCAATTTGGAGGTCAATCATGCGACTTTGGC
>JAYTUQ010000095.1:0-32614 GCA_043744455.1 Saprospiraceae bacterium
TGAATTGAATCAGTCTTTAAAAGAATTGCGAGCTACGCAAAACCAGCTTATCCAAAAAGAGAAACTCGCCTCACTCGGTGAACTCACCGCAGGTATCGCTCATGAGATACAAAACCCTTTGAATTTTGTCAATAACTTCTCGGAACTCTCTGTTGATTTAGTGAGAGATTTAAAAAATGAAATGGGCAAACCAGGCATTGATAAGGAATATATCGAGGAGTTATTTGATGATTTAAGCAGTAATCAAGAGAAAATCAATCACCACGGCAAACGAGCAAGCAGCATTGTAAAAGGAATGCTTGAACATTCAAGAGCCAGTACAGGCGAAAGGGAATTGACCGATATTAACGCTTTGGCTGATGAATATTTACGCCTTTCCTATCATGGTATGCGAGCGAAAGACAAGTCTTTCAATGCAGATTTCAAAACAGACTTTGAGACTCCTGCCCCTAAAATCACCATTGTTCCGCAAGACATGGGGCGGGTTTTGTTGAATTTGATAAACAATGCTTTTTATGCGGTGCATCAACGCGCCCTAAACGTCGGCAAGGTTTCAAGCCTTGCCGACGTTGGAACTTACACCCCCTCAGTATTAGTGAGTACAAAACTCGCTGATAATCAAATAATTATAAAAGTTAAAGACAACGGAACGGGCATGTCTGAAATCGTAAAAGCCAAAATCTTTCAACCTTTTTTTACAACCAAACCGACGGGACAAGGTACAGGTTTGGGACTTTCATTGGCTTATGACATTGTGACAAAAGGACATGGTGGGACGATTGAAGTAAACAGTAAGGAAGGAGTTGGAACAACATTTATCATAAAATTGCCATTGCAAAATATTATAAAAAATGTTAAATAGATATGTTTGGTTTACAACCTTAGAAAAAACATAAGAAAAAAAGTAAAATATTGAAAATATAAAATACTTATTCTTAGTACGTTATTAGCATAAAAATTTAAAACAAAAATGACGTAAAAAAGGATTGTTCTGTTATTATTATTTTACCTTTATTTCAAACTATGTACAAATATTATTTTTCATCATTAAAAAAGCCAATATGCCAACTACACTTCCTTCCTTATCCGAACTTCAACACCTTCTTGACACGTGTTCCGGAATTTTTGACATTGACACCGACATTAAAAACTCTCTTATCCAACAAGAAATTGATTTCAAAAACAGCTTTCTGAGTGCTTTTGCTGACGTGGGTGCACCTGACATCATAGTGAATGTTCAGTTCTTAAAAACCAATGTTCAAAACTATATGAACGATGGGTTTACACATTTAGGCGTTTTCTTTGACATTGATTTTATACATAATGGACACGACGGACAACAAGTTTTGGGTTTGACCATGGCGGGCGTAAAATTTGATAGAAACGACCCCGCCAAAACACCAAAAATTGCGTCAAAGTATTTTACGAATACTGACGTTATGGAAAAACAAAACCAATCTAACAAAAACGGAAAGGGGACATTTAAAAATAAACTCTCTCATTCTTCAAACGCCGGTGGTGACTATAATTTGGGGCTTTATATGAGACTGACCGAGCTTTTAGACAGGCTTAATGCATTAGAAGTACAGAAAGTTCAAGAACTTAATGTGTCATTAGGTTTTATAAAAGCTCAAAATGAAGGCGATTGGAATTGCATTCACTTAATTTTCCGTGCGAATGGTAAATCTGATATACTCTTTTCTACTTTTGAGGGGTACAATTGGCAATCCAGCGTTACCATGACTCGGGGATTGTCAGAAACTTATGGTGGACCAAAACTCGGTACACCGCCTTTTGGTGGTGAGTTGTAATTATCTTTTGCTCACTCTATTGAAGTCGTCTCAAAAAAATCGAGCCTTTTGAGAGAGCTTTGATACCCCCCTCAGTATTTTACAAGTATGGACGTGACTAAACAACAACAATAAACTACGGTGTACTTATGAAATTGATAGAAATAACCCGCTACCTCGTTTTTATTGCAGAATACAGCGTTGCGATACCGATTTTGATAGCGATTATCTTTCACGCTTACCAACAAAAAGAACTGAAGATTCTTTTTATAGGTCTTTGCGCTACTTTAATAGTGGATATTGTAACAGGTTTGTTCTTTCTTTCCATAAAATATGCTACGCTTTATATTTTTTCAGCGATAGAAGTTGTGACGATGACATTAATGTTTTCGGCAGCCTTACCTAAAAACGCCCTCAGTAAAACAATCCGTTTAATGGGTTTTGCCATGCTTCCTGTTATAGCCTTAGATGCTTTTTATGGGTCTGGCACCGACGACAACGGATATTCAAGTACCGTTGTTATTTTAATGATTACAGCTATGGCTATTTATTATTTAGCCCGATTATTTAAAGACATGACGATTCCTAACTTAACAGCGGAACCCATGTTTTGGGTCTGCACTGGGCTAATTGTCAATGATGCTATTGGCTTTTTCGATATTTTTAGCAAACCGATTTTGACTTACTCGCAGAATTTGTACCTTCAATATTATATGATTTGGTCAATTGCTGCTATCTTTATGTATGCTTGTTTTGCCTATGCTTTTTGGTTGGCTAAACGACAATATCAAGGATAAAAACGGCACAGAATTATCATTATTTTTATGGAAAAACATCGAATAGCCTTCAATATCGTACTTTTATGTCTCTTTTGTTACACAACGAAGGCACAACAAAACAGTGTTTCGGCTCAAATTATTTCCGTAAAAGTCAAGAGTAACCTCAAAGGTTCGCCGCCTGATACGGTTCATCTAACTGACCCAACCCCTTCCAAATTTTCCTACAATAAAAACGACTTGGTTTTTAATTTTATCAATCCCAAAAATCCTAACCAAAAATCATTTGCTTATAAATTAGACGGTCTGGAATACGACTGGAATATATGTGACAATTGTTCTCAAGCACAATACGCCCATCTGGACGGCGGCGATTATAATTTTCAAGTAAAAATAAACGAACCCAATGCTGTAACAGCTCAGTTTGCATTTGTTATCGAAGGCAATATTTGGCATAAAGTGTGGTTTGTACCCATGCTCCTTCTATACCTTTTTGTCATCATCAGCATCGGGGTTTACTTTTTTGCTATGTACAAGTTTCGACAACAACTGATGGCAGAACATTTGATGCACAAGGAGAAAATCGATTCGATGGTAGAACTCACCGCTGGCATCGCCCACGAAATACAAAACCCTTTGAATTTCGTTAATAATTTCGCAGAACTCAGTGTAGATATTGTAAAAGAACTGAATGAAGAACTGGAGCGGGACGAACTTGACAAAGCATATATAAACGAATTGACGACTGATTTAACTCTAAACCAAGAGAAAATCAATCATCATGGCAAACGCGCCAGCAGCATCGTCAAAAATATGCTCGAACATTCGAGAACCACTAAAGGCATAAAGGAATTAACCGACATCAATAAACTGCTGGATGAATATTTACGCTTGTCTTACCACGGCTTGCGGGCAAAAGATAAAAATTTTAATGCCGATTTCAAAACACAATTCGATGAAAACTTGCCTAAAATAGAAGTCATTCAGCAGGACATGGGCAGAGTTTTTATGAATCTGTTCAATAATGCTTTCTATGCTGTCACCCAACGAAAACTGATGACCCATGATGAAAATTACTCCCCCTCAGTATTTGTATCAACACAACAACGAGACAATCAAATCATTATAAAAATTAAAGATAACGGCATAGGTATCCCAGAAAACATAAAAGCTAAAGTCTTTCAACCTTTCTTCACAACAAAACCCTCAGGGCAAGGTACGGGATTAGGGCTTTCTCTGGCGTATGATATTGTGACAAAAGGGCATGGTGGCACACTCGCGATTAAAACAAAAGAAGGAGAATTTACCAAATTTATTATTCAATTACCTTACCTTTGACAAAACTGACATGGAATGAAAATATTAGTTGTTGACGATGAACAAGATATCAAAACGCTTTTTTTACAGAGTTTTAGGCGTGAAATACGTGCAGGCTTGATTGAGTTCTCTTTCAGTTATTCAGGTGAAGAAGCTTTAGCCTTTCTCAAAGTCCACGATCATGAAGCGATATTAATTCTTTCGGACATCAATATGCCAAGCATGAGCGGTTTAGAATTATTGCGGCGCATTCGATTAAATACGCCTACCCCACCGCCTATTGTGATGATGATAACCGCTTATGGCGATAAAGAAAATCACACGCAAGCTATGCAATTAGGCGCGGACGATTTTTTGAATAAACCTTTAGATTTTACATCTCTAAAAGAAAAACTAATAGCCTTACAATGAAGTCTAAAATCATGATAGTGGATGATGAAAATGACTTTGAACAACTCATCCGCCAAAAATTTCGGCGCCAAATACGCGAACAAGAGTATGAATTTGTTTTTGCTCAAAATGGTAAAGATGCCTTGGACAAGCTCGATGTTCACCCAGATATTGAAATCGTTTTCAGCGACATAAATATGCCCATCATGGACGGGCTGACCTTGTTAGTGAAACTAAATGAGAAAAATCCGCTGCTCAAATCAGTCATTGTGTCTGCTTATGGCGATATGGATAATATTCGATTGGCAATGAATCGTGGTGCATTTGATTTTATTTGCAAACCCATTCATTTTGAAGATTTAGAATTGACACTGTTGAAAACCCTGAAATATGTCAGCCAAATCAAAGAAACGATAAAAGCGATAAAAGAAAATAATATTTTGAGGATGTATGTGGACGACAGTGTCTTACAATTTATGACCCGTACAGAATATGAAACCTCCTTACTCGCCAATGAAACCATCGAAGCCAGTGTCGTTTTTATGGATATTTGTGGTTTTACAGCTATTTCTGAAAAAGAATCTCCTAATTTTGTTGTCCAACTTATCAACAAGTATTTTGATATAATGGTTAAAGAAATCATTGCCCAAGGTGGGAATATTGACAAATTTTTAGGCGATGCGGTCATGGCTGTTTTTTCAGGTGATTACCATCTCGATAGAGCCATTGAAGCCTCTTTAGCCGTTCATAAAGCGATTGAAAGTCAAAAAGAAGAATTGTCGGAATCAGAAACATACCTACCCAAAGTCTCTATCGGCATCAATTCTGGAGAAATGATTTCAGGCAATATTGGCTCAGCTGCCTTGAGAAGATTGGATTTTACAGTTATCGGTGATGTGGTCAATACCTCTCAACGCCTACAATCAGCCGCCCTTCCTGGTCAAATCGTTATCAGCAAAGAGATATACAATAAAGTTAAAGGTTCTTTTAAGTGTCAATTGATTGGTAATATAGCCGTTAAAAACAAGGAGGTTCCTATTACCATTTATGAAGTTATAGAATAATCTCTTAGATGTACAACCTTCGCCAATTCTATTGGAACAGTGAGTGGTTTTATCTCTTCCATGAATAGTTTCACATCTTCATAGAATGGGTTTGCATCTTATAGAGAATGAATTTACATCTTCGGAGAATGAATTTACATCTTCGGAGAATGGATTTATATCTTCAGAGAATGGTTTTACATCTTCCGAGAATAATTTTACATCTTATGGAGAATGGTTTTATATCTTCGGAGAATAGATTTATATCTTCGGAGAATGAGTTTTGTTCTGCCATAAAAAAAGCCGCAGCTCTTCACGCTACGGCTTTTTTATATCATCTATGGACAAATGAATGCCCCTAAAGCTCATTTTTAGCCTATTTTAGGCAGCGGTTGTCGCAACAACCGTATCTGTTGTACCATTAGTTGTGTTTTTATTAGACTTATTAGTCGTTATTTTTTCAGCCTTACTTTTGCTGTAAAAGGGTGCTAATTCATCGAAAGCTGTTTTGTATTTGACAAGACGATCTTTGACTTTTAGCAAATAGCCATAAAATTCATTGGCAAAACTGAGAGCATCCGTTTTACAAATCACCAAAGCCTCATCCATACTTTTGTCAATATTTTTATTCAATGCCTTAATGGTGTTCATATTCGTGACACCATCCATTTTGACATCGAACTCGTCGGCATCAAAAGTACCTGACGCAACTTCGGGATATTGATCTTTGCGTTTACGGGCGTTTTCGGCAAAAATATAGCCCGCCTCGCCCATTGATTTTGTCCCATCCGTTTTTTTAGTAAATGGCACAACATAACGGGCAACCAAATTGGCATAAGCATTTCCCGCAGCCATGATTTCTTCAATGGTCGGAACTGGCAAATCTGCCATGATTTCTCTATTCTTTATCATTGTAAATGAATTAAAAGATGATTAAAGGAAGTTTAATAACACCTTTAATATACTGAGGGGGCATTTGGTTTGTTTCATTTATCAAAAAATATTTTATTATTATTTGATAAATATTTAAAATATTATTTTTTTAACAACAACGCGATGCAAATTTCACAGGAGTTATGGGTTTTGTCTCAATCGTAGGGTAAAAATAGAAAAAGGATAGCAAAAAGCTACCCCCTCCGTATTGTTATTGAGACGGAATTGGTAATTCTGTCTCAATAGATTTTTAATATAAATTTCAATGCTGTTTTAAATGTCCGACAAAAATGGAAACGATTACATTTATAAATACCACACTTTAAAGAGTTAATACTTCTGCTAATGCCTTAAATAGAAGTTCTTTTCTTTTTTCAACATATACAGGAAAGTCTTTAAGTTCAAGCTCGTCTGGTAAATAATGCTTTTTGAGAGGGATAGAATTCTCTGCAACCCAAACACTCAAATCTTTTGCATTTTTAGATTTATTCTCGTTACTGTCAAGCATTTGTAAATTTATGATGGAGTTAAAATAATCCCAATCTGTATAAAATTCTTTATTATCGTCTGTGATAATTATACCCTTAGCTTTGAGTTTTTTCTCATTGAAATGAGAAAGTGGGTGACAATGGTCTAAATGAAAATCTCTGTTTTTATAGTCTAAATGAGGGAATAATAGTGCCAGTATTGGAAAAGCATATCTATTATCCTTATTCGTATATAAAAGCCCTTCAATAAATTCATCATCAACTGTTATTGATTTATTGGTCTTAGATAGCCTGATTGCTATTGCATTTGCAGGAAACTGTTCTGTGCCCTTAGTTATTTCTTTTTTTATTGTATCTCTGATTGCTTTCAGCACCCCTTCTGCTTGTCCTCCAAAAATCTGATGTAATAGAACTATGTGAAGCCATTTTTTTATTAAAGCTCTATCTTCTTTAAATGATACTTTTTGACAAAATCCATTAATTCTATTCGTTTTGTAGAGATAATAAACTATTGGTAATAACGCGTTCATTGATGTTAATGTGTTTGGTGCATAACCAAAATCCGTAACAACTTGAAACACCTCTTTAATTGCCAATTTTATTTCGCTCCAATGTTCTTCAAACTCTTTTGCATTTGTTATACTAAAATTGTGGACTCTAAATTTAATATCATCATTGTATAAAATCAAATAAGTGCGAAGAATAAAATCTTTATTAACTGGATACCCATATTCTTTGACTAATTCATCAACTAATCCATTAATTTCTTTCTTAGCGTCTAACTTCATCCAACCCATAATTGTCGTTGACATTACAAGGTCTGAATAACTTAAAGTGATACCTCCTGAATTTATTCTGATAAAAATATTTAAAGCACGAGTAAAGTCTGAACTCTCTTCTAAATAATAATGAATGAGTTTTTCTAAATGTACAATATCATGTAAACGGCTTAAAATTTCTTGAGCCTCTTCGTCAACAATATTGTTTTTTTTGAAGCAAGTATTTAATTGACCTGTTCCCCTTATTCCGAGTATATCTCCCACTTTAAACCATTCGGTGTTACCGTTTAAGTTTTCTGCTTCTGATGGCTTTAAAAATGTGAATTCATATACTTTGTCATCATCACTGTCATTTAGGTCATTTTTTTTGTTTTTTTTGTATTTAAGGTTTAAGTACAAATGCCTTGTAGGAATTGAATATTCAGTGTCTTTCCAAGCTAAATTGGGACCATGATAAGCATATGACCCTTTAAGCCCGAGATATAAGGCAGTTAATCTTTGCTGACCGTCTAAAACAACCTCAAAACTTGGGATGTTTTTTGTTGAAACTTCTTCAGAACGGTTCAAGAATCTTTCTCGGTATTTCTTTAAAATACCATAAAATCGCTGATTTTCAGTATTTTTTCCATTGACACGCCATAAAAGCATTGAGCCAATTGGATAACCTTGCATTAGAGAATCAAATAACATCTCTATTTTGCCGTGAGACCAAACAAAGTCTCTTTGAATTGCAGGTAACAAATACTGATTGTAATCAATTTTTTCTATTGCGTCTGCTACTGATAGTGGAGGGAAAAAAGCCATATTTTTTCAGTTTATGAATTTGAGATTTTTTTTTCCTAATAATACGCATCTAAGTAGAGTTTTCAATTCTTATGCAAAAGTAATAATATCTATTAATAAATAGAATTTTTCATATATAAAATAGCGTATTACTAATGTAAACAGGATTACTTTTTCATTTTCAAGCTAAAGCAGAATAAAATAGGAATAAATAGCGTACCCTCGGCGGCATAACGTTTTCATTAATTTTAGCACAAACACCAAACAAAAGCACCGATGTAAAAACCGCCCCCCTCAGTATTCCAACAAAACACAGCAATACTGAGGGGGGGTATTTCCTTCAATACCGATAGAAATCACACCATTCTTCGTCACAAAGTAGATTCTTCAAAACGGGGTGCTTCAAAACATCTATATAATCCATCGCCTTTTCATTCACATAAATCGTCCGATACGCCAAACGAATGCCGTGACTGTAATCCACATACCAATTCACATGCCCTGTATATAAGGATTGAATAGGATTACCATCCAATTTATGCCAACCGTAAATAGCAACGCGGTTGGGTCGCGCGTCTCTGGAGATTTTACCTGAAATAACCACATCCTTTTTAATGCCTGAAATCAAGCCATGTCTCAATTGTCGTTGTCCTTCAATGATAAGATGATGGTGATAAAAGGTCGGCGTACTGTCTCGAAAAGCGAATAAAGGTTGCGGTTCTAATGTTATTTTTGATTGCCTGTAAATGTCATTGACAATTTTGCGTGTTGGTAAAAAACAATGAAAACTATCTGCAATGCGTTGGGCAGACATCGGCATTAAGGGTATGCGTGCAAAATTGGTATTTGAGCCAATGGATAAGTAATCGGGGGTGACAAAATAGTATGCATGAATGGTCTTATTTGTTGTTGAATCCAAGATAGAGACGTTTATACGTTTCATTTTTTTCAAAAAAGCAGGCATATTGCCTTTCAGTATTTCAACCATCGCAAGACTGTCTCTCTCCTCTCGATTCATACCAGCTGCAACTTTATAAAATTGTGCGCCTGTCATTGCATTGGACGATACGGACGAAGTAGAAAGCGTTTGAACATTTCGGCAACTGCCGGTACAAAAAAGCAGAACAATTGAAATAATAGGTATTATTTTCATTCAAAAAATTTTAGGACAAAATCAGTTTTATTTGTGAAGAATAAAAATTGTGGTACGACTGTTTTCTTAATTTGTCATACCCCCTCAGTATATTTGCTTTCTTACCCATATCACTTCCAATTTACGTCACTTTTTAAAAATACGTCAATGATTCACTCTAAATCTAAGCATTTCTTTCGGTTATGCCTTCAAGTGGTCTTATTACTTTTGATGTCTGTAACATCCCTAATTGGACAAAATAAGTTCCACAAGTATTTGTATGTCGCTGAACCAGGCATTAGAAACTATCTGGAATATGGCGGACATGGCATTCTCGTTTATGATATTGAGGATAATTTCAAATTGGTCAAACGTATTCCGACGGGGAGTTTTGATGACAAAGGACACCCATCTAATGTAAAAGGGATATGTGTAAGCCTAACGACCCAATGCGTGTACGTGAGCACCGTAAAATCACTTATGTGTATCAGTTTGAAGACGGATAAATTGGTTTGGGAGAAGGCATATATAAATGGATGCGACCGAATGGCTATTTCACCCGATGGTTTGACCATTTATCAGTCCTCTTTTGAAAATGATCAATGGTATGTCGTAAATGCCCGCGATGGAGAGATTTTGAACAGCATATTTCTCAAATCCAAAGCACATAACACGATTTTTGGGCGCAATGGAAAAGCTGTCTATTTGGAAGGTTTGGCTTCATCTTATCTTACAGTCGTCAATCCGAAAGACATTACACAGAAATATGTGAACATTGGACCTTTTTCAGCCAGCATCCGTCCTTTTACAATCAATGGCAAACAATCGCTCGTTTATGCCAATGTCAATGATTTACTGGGTTTTGAAATTGGCGATTTGAAAACAGGTAAAATGATACATCGCGTCGAAATAAAGGGTTTTGACAAGGGCATGATTAAAAGACACGGCTGTCCAAGCCATGGCATCGGGTTGACACCAAATGAAAAAGAACTTTGGGTAGCTGATGGTGCCAATCAGCGGATGCACATATTCGATGCGACTCAAATGCCGCCAAAACAAATGACAAATGTTGCGCTCCGCGATCAACCCGGTTGGATTACCTTTTCGCTTGATGGTCGTTATGCTTTTCCCAGTACAGGTGAAGTGATAGATGTTGCCACTAAAAAAATTATTCACA
This sequence comes from Saprospiraceae bacterium, assembly GCA_043744455.1. Lineage (GTDB taxonomy): Bacteria > Bacteroidota > Bacteroidia > Chitinophagales > Saprospiraceae > JAAFJT01. Next base: position 10,609 of record JAYTUQ010000095.1, read on the forward strand.
GCCTTTCAGATGAAAAAGGCGAAATGGTTCAAAGTGAAAAAGTTGTAGAAATACACTTTAATAAAAACGTTGCCGTCAAAAAAGGCGACCAATTCGGATTGGGCATGAAATAAATGGGTTGGAACGCTACCCTATTGGCTTATTGATTGCGTTTTGTCGTGTACTTGCTGTAAAAATGCATTCTAAAAAGAATTGAAATGAAAAAAACTTTTACGCTTTTCGTATTTTGCCTAACTGTGACTGCAGCCGTAAATGCACAAATACCCAATATCACGAGTGTCACAACAACCGCAACAAGCGTCGGGCGGTATGAAAAGTTTGAAGCCACCTTGGTTTTAAATGGCAATATCATCAATCCATATGATTATGACGAGTTGGTACTGAGGGGGGTATTTACGGCACCGAGCGGGCGCAAAGACACCATCGAAGGTTTTTATATGCAGGATTTTGACCTTAATACAACGTCAGGTTCGCTGATAACAAAGGCGAATAATTTTCGCCTACGCTTTTCTCCTAATGAAATAGGTGTGTGGCATTATAGTTTAACCGTTGTCACACCCGCAGGCACAAGTACAGCCTCTACGGGCAATTTCGAAGCTACGAGTTCCAATTCTAAGGGTTTTATTAGAAAAAATGAGACAAATTATTTAGGTTTCGACAATGGCGAGCAGTACATTCCGGTTGGGCAAAATTTGGCATGGCAAAACGCGAATCCTTATTTGGATTATAGAAAATGGCTTGAAAAAATGGGCGCAGCGAAAGGCAATTTCATGCGGCTTTGGCTCTGTTCTTGGGGCGTTGGTTTGGAATGGAAGTCGGGCACAGGCGGCTACGATGGTTTGAAAAAATATAAGCAGAACAATGCTTTCTATATTGATTATATCGTCGAAAAGTGTAAAGAACAGGGCATTTACATGATGTTTTGCATCAATCATCATGGGCAAGTTTCCTCTTCGGTTAATCCAAACTGGAATGAAAACCCCTACAATGCTGCAAATGGTGGTCCTTGTGCCCAAACATGGAACTTTTTTGACAACCCAACAGCTAAAAATTTACATAAAAACCGTTTGCGTTACATCGTTGCCCGTTGGGGTTATTCTACCCAAATCATGTCTTGGGAATTGTTCAATGAAGTGAGTTATACGGACAATTATACATCAAGCACGGTAAAAACGTCGGTACACGATTGGCACGTTGAAATGTCGCAATTTTTGAAACAAAAAGACCCTGCCAAACACTTGGTGACCACCAGTTTTGGCAACAACGAAGACCCTACTTTATGGCAAAAACCTGAAATGGATTTTACCCAAAACCACGCCTACACGGATGCGGCTAATATCGAACTTATTTTATCTGAAATCAGTAGAAATAACGTCAAAACCTATTCAAAACCCTCTTTAAACGGTGAATTTGGTATCAATGCGAGCAACTCATCGTTGGCAACGATTGACCCAAATGGCATTCATATCCACAACGCTATGTGGGCAACGGCTTTGTCGGGCGCAATGGGTGCGGCGGGTACGTGGTGGTGGGACAGTTACATTGAGCCGCGCGATTTGTATTATCATTTTCGACCCCTCAGTAATTTTATCGCTACGATTGCTTTGAAAAACGATAATTATAAAACAACAAAAGCGACTTCTTCGGGTGGTAATGCGGGTGGTAGTTTGTCACTTTCGCCTGGTGCAGGTTGGGGACAAGCGACAACTGCTAATTTTACCATTGACGCATCGGGCAATATCACGCCAAGTTTAACGCAATTAAGCACCTTTCTATATGGTTCTCAATGGAATACAAATTTTCGCAATCCACCTATATTTAGCGTAAACTATACAACTGCTGGTCAATTTAAGGTAAAAACAGGCAATATAACAGGGCAAAATCCAAGCATTGCCATTTATGTGGACGGCACTCTTTTAATAAATGACACGCCCACAAACATCAATAAAACTGTTTCCGTTAACATTGCCGCAGGACAACACACCATAAAAGTTGATAATTTGGGAACGGATTGGATAAGCATTTCGGGCTATGAATTTGTGGGCGTTACAGCCGCACCTTTTAATGTTTATGCCCTTAAATCGGCAGACAATAAAAAGTTAACAGGCTGGATTCACAACCGAAAATACAATTGGAAAGATGTGGCTGCAACGGGTATCCCAAGCAATGTTTCAAATGTGAGTGCGACGATTGAAGATGTCGCAAATGGTACTTATGAAGTTAAATTCTATGATTGTTCGACGGGCAGTTTGGTATCAACGCTGTCAACAGCAACAGCGACGGGCGAGAAATTGACCTTTTCTGTTCCTACGATAAACTGGGATTTAGCATTTACAGCCACGTTGACGACAACAAAAACAACGGATTTAGCGCAGCAATCTCTAAAAATCTATCCTAATCCGATGAGACAAGGCGATATTTTACGCTTAAATACTGAGGGGGTCACTTTTGGCGATTATCAAGTAGAAATCGTAAACATTAATGGTCAAATTATAAAAAATGAAAAAATAAATATCTCTGGGCAAATGCTTGAAATAGCAATCTATGATATACCTAAAGGCTATTTTATTGTAAAAATGAGCCATGCGGACATCATATTTACAGGGCGTTTTATTATGCAATAAGGTTTTTGAATGACAAATACACGCTGAATCAAATAATAAAAACTATAAAAACTATAAAAGCTATATTTATGATAAATATAGCTTTTATGATTAAAGTCGCCACTCTTTTTTCAGCACATCTATCTGCGTTCGGCACTCTCCTATCTCTACCTCTAATATATGTGTCGCTGAAAATTTTTCGGGATATGATTTTATCAATTCAAGATTGATGCCTTGCGTTATGAATACATTGCCACGGTATTGCTCCATCATAGGCAAATGCAAAATTTGGGATAAATGTGATTTAAAAAAAGGTCCCATGCCGTCTAAAACCGTATCATATGCCTTTTGCAAAATCTCTTCATTTAGTATTAAATCTTCAATAATTTTATGCGTTATGTCATTCTTTTCTTCAGTTAGTTTTTCAACCTGATGTACCAATATTTTGACTTGCTTTTCGACTTCTTTGCGCTGTATCGCCGTTTCCTGCACCTTTAGCGGTTGTTCTGTTTGATTTACCGCGCTATTTGACCAATCTTCTCTGAGTGCTTTTATCAAAAAACCGGTCGGATTGTCTTTATTTTTGGTGTGTTTCAACAATGCCAATTTTTCAAGATAATAATCTGCCAGTGTCGGACACCTCAGTTGGGCTGCTTTTCGTTTGTTTTCATCCGTAATGACCTCAAAACCCTGAACCAAGTAGGCGGTGATGTTTTGTTCCGTGATACCCGAAGCTTCCAAACGTTCCACGATTTTTTGCGAAAAAGCGGACGGTTCTTCTTCTTTGTCGCTCAAATCTTGTATCAAAAAACTCAATTCTGCTTGCTCGTTTTTCTTTGTGGGTGTGTTGCTGAAAATCAAAAATTGTAAGCCTGTTACACTACGCCCTGTTTTCAATTCCTCGAACTTGAAAGCCAAATTAGTGTTTTCTTTCAATTGAATTTGGGCAGGAATAATGACGCGTTTTTTCAAATCGTTGTAACTATAGTTTTTGGGTGCGCCGACTTTTTTCTTAAAATCCTCTACTTCAAACTGCCGATGCCCAATTCTTTTGTATTGGTTGAACAATTCATACAATCGAATGGCGTAAGCACTCGTCAATCGCGGGATGTATTGAAGTTGATAGGATGTAAAATTGCCTTTCAAAGCCGTCAAATGTGGCACTAAATCGGGCGAAACGGTGAACGTAATTTCGCCATTAGGAATATCTAATAAATAGGAGGATAGAAAAAATGCGTTCAGCACTTTGCCATTGTCGAAGGGAATTTCAATGGGTTCTTTATTCAGGCGTTTAGCGATGTCTTTCAAATCGGCATAAAACCGATTCCACGTAGTCCTTGCGACCAACCCAAATAATATTTTAACTTCGTTATGGATATAGTGACTTTCAACGTTTCACGAGGCTCATTGGGATTGATGTAGCCAATTATCAATTTTGCCACTTTATGGGCTAAAGTTGACAGATTGGAGGAGTAATGCGCCTCAATTAAACTATTGGACTGTGTAACAGACAGATTGTTTTTTTCAACGTTCTGAATGGTTGTGCCGACTATATCCTTTTTTTTCATGTGGCAAATATACAAAAACGACATAAAAAATAAAATGTCGTAGCTGGTTTTTAACGTACTCAAAATGTCGTTTTAAACTTTATAATTATCTGATAATCAATAAGTTACAAAGCTGTAAAACAAGGTTAAAAAGAATTTAAAACAAGAAAAAAATAACAACATATATTTTGTTGTTATTTTTTTTTCTAAATATTTTTTTAAAAAAATCCTCTGAATGGATTTAAATGACTGATTGTTGAAATCTAAAAATTTTTAAACAAGCGCGGCACCATTTTTTTAATTTTTGACCTCTCTCCTACCTCCTCAGTCATGCTTTCCGTGAGCGCATTTTGCGCCATCACGCTTTGCGTGACTTGATGAAGCCAAAGGCATCATATTTTGACCTCATGTGACCGAAATTTTTGGCAAAATTAGATTTAATCATTTTTTTATAATAAATATAATATTTATTATAAAAACTATAAAAATTATTTTTAAAATAAAAACTATAAAAAATACATTTATGCTAAAAAATTAAATCTAATTTTGCCAAAAATTGATTTATACTCAATTGAAAATAGTTTGCCTAAAAGTATTGTAGCAACAAACTGACTCTCAACGCTTTAAATTATCCATTATCAACTATCCATTATCCATTAAGTATAATTATGAATGCTAAAATCATTTCAGTTGCCCACCGGAAAGGTGGCATGGGCAAGACCTCTATAACACTTCATTTGGCGACGGCACTTGCCACGACTCAAAATAAGAAGGTTATTGTTTTGGACACCGATAGCCAGCAAAGCGCGTTTAAATACCGCGAATTTGAGCAAACGAAAATCTATGATGGTCAAGAACCGCCCTACGCCATTGAGCGTGTACAACCCAAATTTTTGTACGACGAATTGCGCCACCTGCGCGACAAATACGATGTTATTTTCATTGATGTGCCGCGTTTGACTGAGGGGAGCGAAGATAGTCAACTATCAAGCGCGATTACGTATTGCGATTATGTCCTCATTCCAATCGTTGCAGGGGATTTGGAAGGATTGAGTACCACGGAATTTGTCAAACTCATTCAAGGTATCGCCGAATACAAAAAACAGAAAGGTTTTCCCTTTACTTACTACGGTTTTTTGAACAAAAGAACGCAACGCAGCGAAAATCAAGGCGCCGTTCATTTTATGAAAGAACTCAAAGTACCCATGTTTGACAATGCGTTGTCTGATGTGAAGGGATTGTCAAAGCCCTATACGTATGAAAGTGTTTTAGACACCAAAGAGGGTAGAACGCGATTTGAGCCATTCTTCGATGAATTTTTGAAAAAATTTAAACTATAAAAAATAAAAATCATGGCAAAAAATAGAAAAAACGTCTCCGTTTTTGATCTTCCACAAGCTGAAATCCAGCAAGCCGCCAAACAGGTACAAGAAGATGCTATCCTCACGATTCCATCGCCTAAACAGGAAACTTTTATGACGCCTGAACCTACGCCCGAATCACTCAAAAACGACAAGCTTAAAATTATTTATGTGGACACCACGCACCACGCACAAGCCAAAGCCACCGCCGCTTTTCGAGGTTTGAAATTGGGTGAGTACGTGGAATACTTAATCGAGCAAGACAGAATAAAAGGTTTAGGGATTTAAAAAATACTATAAATATTATTTTTATAGTAAAAAATATAAAAAATATAAAAAACATAAAAATAGTAAAAATAATATTTGCTATAAATATAATGACAAATGGAAAATAAGAACCTTATATCTTTTGGCGGCATAACCATCCGCAAAGTTTGGTCTGACGACGAATGGTTTTTTTCAATAGTGGATGTCATTGAGATTTTGACAGATAGTCCGCAGCCAGCATCTTATTGGAACAAAGTTAAGAAGACAATTCTTAAAGAAAGTCAGGCAAAGAACGGATTGAAGAAACAGAAAATCCCGAATTGTCTTTTGAACGCGCTAGGGACATTTATAAAGCCAAAGGTTATCCCGATGACTGGATTGCCGCCAGATGGTAATGTACCAACGCAATAGCAATGAGAATTAAACCTTATACAATTTCCTTTTTATATTTTTACCGAATAAAGTTAAATCATCCATAACAAGTCCTCAAATGCTTAAAAAAATCAAAATCTATGGCAACCGAAAGAGAATATACGAGTAGCACCCGCACCTTGCTGGTATTGAAATCTATCATTCAAAGCCCAAAAATATACACTAAAAAACAATTCGCTTTCAAATACAATATCAGCATTGACGCTATTGACGACGACTTCACTGCCATCAAAAACGCAGGTTTTGAGCTGAAATACGACAAAAACTATCGGTATTTCATCGAATTGGACAAGTCCTATGAATACCTCAAATCGTTGCTCGTATTCAGCGCAAAGGAAGAAAACCTTATCATCGAAGGGCTCCAAAACATCAAGCACGATGAAAAGACCGCCGAACGATTGATGCGTAAAATCAGCCGAATCTACGACGTTTCAAAGATGAACCACGTCTTCGACAAAGGCTTTTTAACCAAAATGGACAAACTCGAACGTGCCAAAGAAGAACAAAAAGTCGTTGTCCTAAAAGACTACCACTCCACAAACAGCAGTACGGTCAGCCATCGAACCGTCGAAGCCTTTCACATCAGCCCAGAAGAAGACATCGTTCATGCCTACGATTTGGTCAAAAAAGGTATCCGCCATTTTCGCATTTCGCGCATTTCACAACTCGATATTTTGTCGTCACCCTGGACATGCGAAGGTTATCACAGCATCGTTGCTACCGACTCCTTTCGGATTCAAGAAAACAATCAAGTCAAAATCCACCTACGACTCAAAGTGGGTGCGTACAATGAATTGATTGAACGTTTTCCGCTCACGCGAGGGCATTTACGCCCTGCGCCCGAAGGCACAGGTTTGTATGACCTCGAATGTCGCGTCAATTATCGTTTTTTTGGTATTACCAACTTCCTTTTAGGTTATCACCACGACATTGTAGCGATTTTAGAACCCGAGATACTCGTCGAGCATATTCGTAGGGAAGCACAAAAGTTGCTGGATAAAGATTTTTGAAAAAATTACTGAGGGGTACTGCTCATCAAGCCTAACCCACACACGTAGCTTTATGCCATCAACAAAAAACAAAATTATCCATTTTCAACTATCCATTATCCACTAAAAAAATGCGTCTAAAACTCACGTTAAAAACCCAGTCCAACAGCGTTTTGGCATACGAACACAGCTTCGCCCTTCGCGCCGTCATTTATAAAGTATTGGAACGCGCTGACCCCGTTTTCAGCGCGTGGCTGCACAATCAAGGCTACAATGCGGAAGGCAATAAGAGATTCAAGCTTTTCACATATGGTTTACTCACAGGTCGCCCATTTTGGCGCGACGATGTGCGGAAGCAATTGACCTTTCCAACAGGCTTGGTGGATTGGGAAGTCAGTTTTTGTGTTGACAAACAAGTTGAGAAATTTGTGGAAGGACTGTTCAAAAACCAAGTCTTGGAAGTCGTTGCCGAGGGTACAAAAGTCGTTTTTCAAGTACAAGGCGTAGAAATTTTGAAACCACCATCTTTTAGGGAAACAATGTATTATCGCGCATTGACAGGCATTTGTCTGACCGAAAAAACAGATGCAGACCGCTACCCACAATTTCGTTCGCCCCATGACCGCAACTTTAAAGACCTGTTTTTCAACAGTTTAGAAGCCAAAATGCTTTCGACTTTGCAAAAAGATGAAACGCTGCTACCCCCTCAGTATATTGACTTGAAAATACTATCAGAGCCACGCAAATGGTCAGCCATCGTCCCACAAGGCGGTTCAGACAAGCCGATACGGACGATTGGTTTTAAATTCGATTTCTCTTTGACCTGCCCCGTGGCGTGGCAGGAAGTCGGCTTTTTTGCAGGTTTTGGGAAGGGGACAAGTGGCGGGTTTGGGTATGTGGCGGAGTTGAAATAATTTTTTTTAAAATACTGAGGGGTTCGGCTTATACTGCCGTACCGTGGGGTTCATCTTTGTAAAAAATTTAAATTATGATAAAAGAATTAATAAATTTCACAAAAAGTCTGGATGATGACTTTAAGAATTCAGCCTACAAACCAAGTAAAGGGCTACATATAACTGTGAATATTGGTGAAGATGGGAATATTCTCATTGATAATCATTTCTACTACAATGGAACTGATGATTTGGTGACCCTAAATCAGAAGCAGGTATTGTTTTACGAACAATACAGCTCTTATATCACGATGAATCAACAGCAAAAGTTTGATAAAAAACAGAAAATACATTCCGCTTCGCCATTTTCTCTTGCCTTTAACTTTAGTTTAGGTGATAAGAAAAAAGCCATTGAAGAGGATTTAAAAATGAAGATTAAAAAAGGCGAATTAAGCAATAGCTTAGATATAGCAATTAAAAATTTCAAAATTGAGGAAGTAAAAAACTGTATCAAGGATTATTTTATCAATGCAAAAAAACTTTGTATCGTAGAACTTGACGAAAAGCAAAATTTACAACTCGATAAATTTGAAAACTTTTGTCGTACAACTCTTATGGATGAGTTACCCAAATTTACAATGGAGAAAAATGTTTCCAAAAAGAAAGACGCGATTATACTTGAAGAAGTTTCGGTTCTTAATGAATTGAAAGAAAAAGACTATGTACGGGTTTATTTAAAATCAATTTCTGACAGTCTGTGGAAAGATGCATATGATTTTTATTATGATACAGAATATCCACCTGCCAAACTGAAAGATAGTGATTTTATTACTACATATAACGCTAAAAAGCCCTTTTTGACTCATAAAACAGCACCATTTGAAACGAATCTTAGGATTAATGGAAACGATGCTAAGACGTTAAAAATGTTCAAAGATATTTTAGCCGCAAAGCCTAAAATCATTCCGAATCCTTTGCCGATTTTTATTTTTAAGGAGGAGTTACAAAATGTCCTGATTGGTTTATTTAAAGAAAATGGAAAATTGGGTTATAAAGAACTCATTGAAAAATTATGGGACAACCACAAAGATGACTTCAATAGCTACTATTTGATAAATTGGTATTTAGGTAAAGACATTGTGTTTCAAGACTTTGATTTTGTGAGCAAATTTGAGTATGAATTTGACACTCAGATTGAAAACTTATTTGAGGTATGGGATAAAGAGGCAAAAGCAGTAAAACGTTATCTTAAAATCAGTAATGTCTTTGATTTTGAATCGCAAGTATTCTATCCACTTATCCAAAGTAAATTTAAATCGGTTGAGTATTTTACCGAATTGAAGGATATAAAAAAAGAAGGGTATCAGAATTTAGATAATAGATTTTTGATGCTTGCAAAATACCGTAGAGCAATATATGATTTTGTCTATAAGTCTCAAAGACAACGTGTTGATTTAAATATTTTTAGAGACATGGTATTCAGCGGAATTAAAGATGATTTAATTCAAAATTACGGGAATGGTATCAAAGAAAAACTCAATGTGTGGTTCAGTTTATACGAAAATTTTAATTCTAACAATCAAAATAATATTTTATCAATGAAGAGTAATTTAAAAGTATATCAAGAATTCGTTGCAAAATTAGCAGTTGATGAAGCTGTCTTAGAAGACGCAACAGATTTTCATTTCGCTTTTGCGGCGGGTCAAGTAATTGAGTATGTTATCCAAAAGAGTAAGACAGATAACAAAAGCTATCAATTACTGGAATCTTATCTCCAACAGTCTAAATGTACGGAGTTTAAAAAAGCTCTTTCAAATGACATCGCACGTTATAAGCATGCCATAAATAGCAATGAAACAAGGTTCAAGTCTGTTTGTGCTTTTGTCCAAACTTGGGATACAGACAAAAACATGAAAGATTTATTGCCTGAACTTTTGGCGGGTATTTTTGCAAAAAACCAGTTTTTCGCTATTTCAAAAACTAATTAATCATTTTTTAAAATAAAAAATTATGTCTAATTCATCATTCAAAAACAGAGTCTTTGGCTGTGCCATTATCAAATCAATTACTTCAAATTACAATGCAGATTTTTCCCATCAGCCAAGAACATTGCCCAACGGGACTGTGTATGCTACGGATAAAGCTTTGAAATACACTATAAGAAACTATTGGCAAGACTTTTATGCGACCGAGCGGGTCTTTTACTATAAAAGCTTAAATGAAAAATTGCAGCCAAGAACTTTGGATGAAAGGTATTTGCAATTGTTCGATAAATTCAAGACCTCTATCACATCTGATAAATATTGTGTCTTTGAATTTGATGGTGAAAAAGTTATTGGTAAGATACCTGAAAAGCCAAAATCAGGGCAAATAACGAAACTTTTTAAAGAAATTGATGAAGGTAATGAACTTCAAATCTTTAAAAAAGTATTTGGCACTATTGCTGGAAAGACCGCTAAAACTGCACAAATTAAAGAAATAACGATACAGCCTGATGAAAATCAAGAGGAGAGTTATTTCTTCTATTTGGATAACAACAGTAAAGTTGTTAAAATTGAAGGTGAAGTAGCGGATATTGAAAATATTATTGGTCTTGTTGAAGAAGCTATGGGCGGCGGAGTTAATAGGATTGAACACTTAAAAGATCTCCTAACATGTATTGATATTCGTGTTTTCGGAGCAACTTATGCGGGTAAAACGAACATTTCAATTCATGGAACTTGTCAAATAACACATGGCAAAGACAGATTTCTTGAAGGTGCAAAATACACTTCTCAAATTATGTCACCATTCAGAAACTCAACTGAAAAAAGCCAAGATAGCACGATGACAACGCTTGGTTCTCAAACGGATTTGCAAGAAGGTCACTACGTCCATCATTTTTCAGTCAATCCTAAAAACATTGAGGATGACGCAAAAAATGTAAACTCAAATGGCTTAACAGCATCTGATATTGACCTCCTTAAAAAAGGATTGCGTAATGGCGCAACATACTTAGATTCTTCAAGGAAAATAGGTACTGAAAATGAACTCTTGCTTTGGGTGCAACTCAATGAAGGTTCTAAGGCTGTGTTGCCATCTTTTGTTGATTTGGTCGTCGTCAATGAAAAAAGAGAAATTGATTTGAGTACAATTAAAGCGTTACTGGCACAACCACATATCAGTTTTGAAATCGAAAAAATAGAATTATACTACAATACTATAACGACCACGGTTATCAATAAACCGACAGGTGCTATTGAGTTTGAACTTTAATTCTGAAAACAGAATTGGATAGGCATTTAGTTTTTAAAAGTCTATCTAATTTAAAAATCAATTGATTATGCAAAAATTAATTTCTGTTGATTTGAAAGCTGATTTTGGTTTTTTCAGAAAACCAGACACGAATAGTGCTATTAATTTATCCTACAATTTACTTCATAAACCTGCTTTGTTAGGTATTTTGGGTGCAATTTTAGGTTTAGATGGATACCGACAATTGGGTAAAATGCCTGCTTATTATGATGTATTGAAAGATATAAAAGTAGGTATTGAACCTTTAGAGCATGAAAAGGGCAATTACCAAAAAACAATTCTGAAGTACGTCAATACGATTGGATACGCAAATAGTGGTTCAAATCACTTGATAGAAGAAGCGATTTTGATAAAACCGAAGTATCGGGTGTACTTGCTTTTAGATTTAGAAAATACGAGCCAAAATCAGCTTTTTGAATACTTAGAAGCAGGTAAAGCAGAGTATTTACCCTATTTTGGTAAAAATGAGTTTGCTGCTTCGTTTGATGAATTCAAAGAATATCCAGTAGAACGGAATGGGTTTGATGGAGAGCAGTATGAAATAAAGACAATCATTAGTAAAAAAAATCTCGATAAGACAATTATTGTTAAAGATTTAGTAGCTGATAATGATGATGAGTTCACTGATATTGAAATTGACTTTATTAATTCTAAAGATCCATTTATTTACTTTGAAAATCTACCTTTTGAGTTTCAAAGTGAACCAATTCAATATAAAATAGAACCTTTTTCTTTTACGACTTGTAAAATGAAACCACACGTTCGGCTTCCAAATCTTTTCAGAATCAAATCAAATCAGTATGTTCAACTTTTTTAAACCAACATCTGAAGCTACTTTTGAGCGTCTCCTCAATAATTTTTGGGGAACGCTTAAAAAGGCGGATACTTATTTGGCACACAAAAGCCATAAAAAAGGTCAAATTGACGAAACGCTACCACAGCATATTACTTTGGTTGTATCCTATGAAAAAGATATTATCAAGACAAATGGACTTGATTGTGCGATTGATTCAATGATTGAAGAAATTGTCAAAATGAAGTTTGAAGAATCAAATTTTGAAGCTGGTTTTATCTGGTTAAAAGATTTGTTTTTCAAAACCATACTTTTTCATGACCACGGTAAAATCAATATGAATTTTCAAGGCTTGGAAAAGAAGATGAATAATGTCTTGTATAGGTCACGGCTTGAGCCTAAAAGTCCAATTGATAGCCAACATTCAAAGCCAGGTGCATTCATTTTTCTAATTGCTCAATTTGATGCCATTAACAACAGTTCTTTTTCAGGTAAAGAAAAACGCTTTTTGCACATCTTTTCAATACTTTTTAGTTACAATATTCTGAAACATCATGCACCTTACTTGAATCAAGCGTGGGAAGTGAGAAGCAAGTTTAGTTTGGAAGAAGTTAATTACATGAAGGCTTATCTTGATGAATATCAGATGACTGTCAAGCCTGTTTTTAGAGACCAATTTTGCGAAGTTTTGAAAAAATTTGAAGAATCAAAATCGAAAGTTCAAACTGATTTTTCTGTTTTAGCTCTACTTCGGCTCAACTTTTCCTTACTAACCGCCTCCGATTATTTAGCCACATCAGACTACATGAGCCAAACGCCCATCACAGAATTAGGTGTTATGAGTGAGGAACTACGAAATCGCATCATCGAAAACAGTCGAAATTCAGAAAAATACAATCAAAAAGCCTTTGAAAAGGCTGATTTACTGAGGGGGGGACTTTTAGAAGATTTACCAACGGAAAAAAGCGGCGACAACCTAAACGACCTCCGCAAACGCATGGCAGCCGAAGCGATTAACACAGTTCGGGATAATGCTGACAAACGGCTTTTTTATCTTGAAGCACCAACGGGCGGTGGCAAAACGAATATTTCTATGCTCGTGGCGGCAGAATTGTTGAACAAAAATCCAGAATTAAACAAAGTTTTTTACGTCTTTCCGTTTACCACTTTGATAACGCAGACGCACAAAACGATTTTGAAAACTTGGAATGTATCGACGGATGAAGTCGCTTTAATGCACTCAAAAGCAGGTTTTCAATCTAAAAACCAATCTGAAGAAGAGGATTTGGAACGCGATGCGGATTACGGAAAAGACAAAAAAAATTATTTAAACAACCTCTTTGCGTTTTATCCGATTTGTTTGACAACGCACATTCGTTTTTTTGATATTCTGAAATCGAATGATAAAGAGACGATTTATTTAATGCACCGTTTGGCAAATTCAATCGTCATTTTGGACGAATTGCAATCGTACAATCCTGCACATTGGGACAAAATGATGTACATCATTGATAATTATGCGCGGTTATTCAACATTCGATTTGTCTTAATGTCGGCAACATTGCCGAAGATTGATAAACTGAAACTGCCATTGACACAACGTCCTCATTTCACCGAATTATTGCCCGATGCAAAGCGTTTTTTTACAAATCCGAACTTTTCAGAGCGTGTTCAATTTGATTTTAGTTTGATTGAAAAATATAAACCAAAGATTAAGTTAGACGATTTGGCAACGGAAGTGATCGAAAAGTCAGAAATTTATGTCAAGACTGAAGGGGCTGTTCATACGATTATTGAGTTTATTTTCAAGAAATCAGCAACCCAATTTAAAGAAGTCATCGAAAATTTAGAGCATCCGTTTGAACACATTTTTGTTTTGTCGGGAACGATACTCGAACCACGACGGCGTGAAATCATCAATTTTTTGAAAAACAAAGAACAACCTAAACAAAACACTTTGCTCATAACGACTCAAGTTGTCGAGGCAGGTGTTGATATTGACATGGATTTAGGTTTCAAAAATGTGTCTTTGATTGACAGCGATGAACAATTGGCGGGGCGGGTTAATCGGAATGTCAACAAAAAACGATGCACGGTTTACCTTTTCAAAAAAGATGATGCTTCGATGCTTTACAAAAGTGATTATCGTTTTACGGCGATGCGGGATAAAATCACACCGCAAGAACACGAAAATATTTTACTACACAAGAATTTTGAAAAATTATACAATGAAGTCCTTTTGAGAATTGATAAACAAAACGCAGACTCAAATTTCGTGAATTTCAATAACGATTATTTGCCTTACGTTCAAAATTTGGATTTTAAACAAGTCAATGAAAAATTCAGGCTGATTGACACAAACAACGTTTCGATTTTCGTTCCTGTTAACTTGGTCATACGTGTAGAAGGCGAAAAGCACACGGCAGATACCCCTCAGTATGAAGACGTTTTTTCAAAAAATGAATTGAAATTTTTGAAAAAATCGAAACTTTTTTCTGACGACGATACAACGGTAAGTGGCAAAAATGTTTGGCTTTTATATCGTGATTTGATAGAAAATCGGCGACCTGATTTTACAGAACAAGTGGTGAGTATGAAAACGATTCAAGGCATTTTGTCGAAGTTTACTTTTTCGATTTTTTATACAGATGCGCTTGAAAAAACAATGACTCAATTCATAGACAAGGAATTGGGTTTTGAAAAATACTGGTATTTGTCGCACTATAAAGACGTTTATAACCTTGAAAGTGGTTTGATGACAGATAGATTTAATGATTCTGAGCATAGTATTTTATGAAAAACAACCAAACCTTCGCCACCCAATATCCCTACCTCGCTTATTGGATAAAAAGTTGGGGTGAAATGCGTATTGGCTACGATTATGATTCGGATTATGGTAGCTTTTTGATGCTGTTTGACCAAGGAGGCACTTGCTATGAAGGAGATGAAGAAACAACTTTTGAAGAAGCCTTTGCAAAAGCAGAAAAATACCTCCGCGAGGTTGAATTTCCTGACCGTTTTGATAAGGAAACAATTGCTGAATTGGAAAAAGCATATAAAAATCGGAATTGAGAAGGCTTTTTACTGAGGGCATATAAACCACACAAACCCCTAAATATTCAAAACGGATATTTCAGAAAATGAATCAAAATCTTTGGCATTGACGGTGGCAATGGTGTTGAGGGAGTGCGCTAAAGCGATGGATTCAACTTCAGTCTTCATAGGCATAATTTCTAAGGTTTGGGATATTATTTAATGCACCGTTAAGGTTGCCAATACCGATGCTTGACCAATTGCGCTTGAGAGTTGGTTCGGGTTGTTCTTCTGGTTGTGACTTCTTTTTTTTGTCTTTTATGTGGCTTAATTTATTGTCTAAACCATATTTTTTGAAAATTTGGAGCCAATTGTCCAATTCTGTTGGATTGTCAAATTTGAAAATGAGTTCTGCCATAACGTCTTATATTTTAAGTGTACTTTAATAAAATATTTTCTGCTTTGAATGTACAAAAGTAGAGTTTTTTCCACCGTTTTCAAATTTTAAGATATGAATATCACCGCTACGCTCATCAATCTGTATCATGTTTGCCACCGCGAACTATGGCTACATGCCAACGAAATACGCATGGAACATACTTCGGATATTGTCTCAGAAGGGAAATTGATTGGTGATAATGCTTATCCGCAACGGTCGGAAAAGTATACGGAGTTGGCTTTTGATGGTGTGAAAATTGACTTTTATGATGCTAAAAATAGGGTCGTGCATGAAGTCAAAAAATCGAATAGGGCAGAAGTGGCACATATCGCACAGGTGAAATATTATCTGTGGGTGTTGGAACGCAACGGTATTACGGGTGCACGAGGCATTATTGAATATCCAAAGATGCGGCATACTGAAGGGGTCGAATTGACCGATGATGACCGTCGGCAAATACCGATTTGGGAAACAAACATTCGACGAATCGTAGATGCCGATGTTTGTCCGCCTGTTATCAATAAACCAAGTTGTAAGAAATGTTCGTATTGCGATTTTTGCTATGCGGATGAATAAAAAAATGAATAAAAAATGAAGAAATCTTATTATCTTTTCAATGGCGGCACAATGAGCCGCAAAGACAATACGCTTTGTTTTGTCAGCGATACAGTTGACGAAAAAGGTGAGAAAAAACCTCCGAAATATATTCCAATAGAAACAGCATCGGAGTTGTTTGTATTCGGTGCGCTTGATGTGAACGCCGCTTTGCTCAATTTTTTGGGACAACAAAGCGTGGCAGTCCATTTTTTTGATTATTATGAGCATTACACAGGCTCATTTATGCCCCGCGATTATCTGTTGGCAGGGAAAATGCAAATCGAACAAACAAAAGCCTATTTATCGAACAAAAAACGGATAGCGATAGCCCAATCATTCATAGAAGGTGCGAGTTTTAATATGGTCAAAAACTTGAAATATTACGACAGCAGAGGTCGAGACCTCGAACCGTGTATTACGCAAATCGAACGTTATCGTCAAAGTATCCCCCTCAGTAAAGACGTGCCTGAATTGATGGGTATCGAAGGCAATTGTCGGCAAACGTATTACAGCGCGTTTGATGTGATTATCAATGATTTTGAGATGGGTAATCGCACCAAACAACCGCCCTCCAATGAAATTAATGCTTTGATTTCGTTCGGCAATATGATGTGTTACACATTGACATTGAGCCAAATATATCACACACAGCTCAACCCGACCATTTCGTTTTTGCATGAACCGGGTGCTCGCCGATATTCTTTAGCCTTAGATATAGCAGAAATATTTAAACCTATTTTGGTGGATCGGTGCATTTTTAAACTGCTGAACAAGAAAGAAATCCAAGTAAAACACTTTGATAAAAGCCTCAACGGCTGTCGCCTCAATGCGACGGGCAGGCAAATATTTGCCAGAGAATGGGACGAACGATTGAAAGAAACCATCAAACATCGCATATTGGGTAAGTCGGTCAGTTATCGGCATTTGGTCAAATTGGAGTGTTATAAGCTACAGAAATTCATATTGGGTCTTGATACCGCGTATAAACCTTTTAAAATCTGGTGGTAATATGTATATAATTGCAGTATATGATTGTGGCGAAAAACGGGTTGTCAAGATGCTCAAATTGTGTCGGCGATACTTGACATGGATACAAAACTCCGTATTTGAAGGCGAGTTGACCGCCGTAAAGCTGAAAGAACTAAAAATAGAAGCGGAAAAAATAATGGTCAAAGAAGAAGACAGCTTGATTATATTTACGAGCCGAAATCCGAAATGGCTGGAAAAGGAGATAGTTGGAAAAGAAAAAAACTCGACCGACAATTTTCTATAAACTGTTGACAATGTGGTGTTTATACTGAGGGGGTGTCGTCGCTCCGATTTTAAGTGGGGTCTCAACCTGCGAAAAAGTTAATTGACCTACGGAATTTTTTATAACTCATTGATTGTCAATGCCCATAAAAGTCGTCGCTCCCCTTACAAAAACGTTGTATTGGGGAGCGACAACTTGACCAATTCGCCTCGCACAATAATGAACGTTATAATTTAAAAAAAGAGACTATATATTTCGTTAGGCAAGTAAAAATAAGGATATTTGCAGAATATAATTTCGCTGCTTGGCTTTCGCTGAACGGCTTTTAACCGCACCATTTTGGAATTGAAACACCGAAGCAGGGTAGGCTAACTTAACGCGATACCCTCCTTTTAACCGCACCATTTTGGAATTGAAACCATAATAATTTTTGGGCTAACCATAGCATCCAGTCACTTTTAACCGCACCATTTTGGAATTGAAACTGATTTTATTATTTTTAAGAAGGTGTTTTTAACATATCTTTTAACCGCACCATTTTGGAATTGAAACACATTTAAACCTTTGTTTCCAATATGGCACATCGTGTCTTTTAACCGCACCATTTTGGAATTGAAACAGCCAAGCAAGTATGTCCAGAAGCGCAACTATTATACTTTTAACCGCACCATTTTGGAATTGAAACACAACAAAGATGTTGTGTCTAAAACGCCACCAACCAACTTTTAACCGCACCATTTTGGAATTGAAACATTCTTCGCTATCGAACGCACTATCAATCTTATTTCCTTTTAACCGCACCATTTTGGAATTGAAACATTGTGACTATCTCTCTTACTATTCGAGCTGTTAATCTTTTAACCGCACCATTTTGGAATTGAAACTTAAGTGAAAGACGGTTTCGGCACATTTGGCTTTCGCCTTTTAACCGCACCATTTTGGAATTGAAACTTAAATAAAAGACAGTTTCGGCACATTTGGCTTTCGCTTTTAACCGCACCATTTTGGAATTGAAACATGATGTGATATTATCAGTATTTGCGCCAAGATTAGCTTTTAACCGCACCATTTTGGAATTGAAACAGTTCTGGAAATCCTATCATTATAACACTTGCTATCTTTTAACCGCACCATTTTGGAATTGAAACATTAGAGAAAACTCGTCGAAAGAAGATGCAAAAAGATCTTTTAACCGCACCATTTTGGAATTGAAACACAATCAAAAACCGATAGCTTGGCGAATTTCGTATCTCTTTTAACCGCACCATTTTGGAATTGAAACTTTTGAACAGGCACGTGTTCATTTTGAACAGGCACGCTTTTAACCGCACCATTTTGGAATTGAAACTAACAAGCCTTAACATTGCTAAAAATAAGTGAAGCGGCTTTTAACCGCACCATTTTGGAATTGAAACATATTGCTATCACCTATTTGTAGAAGTCTTAAAGGCTTTTAACCGCACCATTTTGGAATTGAAACAGGCTTTTTTATGCTGTATATATATATATGGTGTGTTTCTTTTAACCGCACCATTTTGGAATTGAAACAAAAGTAGTCTCGGAGGACGTATAAGGCGAAAAAAACCTTTTAACCGCACCATTTTGGAATTGAAACAAAAGAGGTCTCGAGGGAACGAAATGCTTACTACCACTTTTAACCGCACCATTTTGGAATTGAAACGTTGTTTGGCATAGTTTTAGCTAAGTATTAATTGCGAACTTTTAACCGCACCATTTTGGAATTGAAACTTGTTATAGATTTTAAAGTGAAAAATAGGAGTAACAACTTTTAACCGCACCATTTTGGAATTGAAACAGATTACGACACGCGATTGGAGCAAAAAAGAGAACGCCTTTTAACCGCACCATTTTGGAATTGAAACTAAAATCATTACGATGAAAAAAAACTATTCTAACCTTCTTTTAACCGCACCATTTTGGAATTGAAACTTAAAATTTCACCCATGACATTATTTGAATTACACGCTTTTAACCGCACCATTTTGGAATTGAAACTATTTAACAAACGATGTTAAACGATAACAATTATTCCTTTTAACCGCACCATTTTGGAATTGAAACTTATCACCAACGAGGGGTTAAAAACCTTGATTAATCCTTTTAACCGCACCATTTTGGAATTGAAACAAACTTAGGAATTGGATATAATGTACTAAATAATATGCTTTTAACCGCACCATTTTGGAATTGAAACTCTGCTGCCTATTAATAGAACTTTGTGTATTCCCTTCTTTTAACCGCACCATTTTGGAATTGAAACATATATAGTCATCATGGATAATAATATTCAGAAAATTCTTTTAACCGCACCATTTTGGAATTGAAACATTGCAGAAACGCCAAAGGACGTGACCACGCTTGACCACTTTTAACCGCACCATTTTGGAATTGAAACAGGCAAGTGTAAGGCTTTCATAGTTGATGTTTGCAGCTTTTAACCGCACCATTTTGGAATTGAAACATATTTTGAAAAATATAGTCTCAAAGTAACATCTGCTGCTTTTAACCGCACCATTTTGGAATTGAAACACATTTGAGTTGGATTATCATAATATGAACATTAAGCCTTTTAACCGCACCATTTTGGAATTGAAACACATTTCACGTATTCTAATAGCCTTGTCCATGTCCTGCTTTTAACCGCACCATTTTGGAATTGAAACTCTTTTCAAACAAAATTGTAATTGCAAAAATGCAACTTTTAACCGCACCATTTTGGAATTGAAACATTGCATTGCTTCAACAATGCAGACACAAGGGTAAACCTTTTAACCGCACCATTTTGGAATTGAAACATATATCCTTGCTAAACAATATGAGCATTGCCCTCTTTTAACCGCACCATTTTGGAATTGAAACTCTGTTTTTGAGAAAATATTTACTCACTTAATTTACTTTTAACCGCACCATTTTGGAATTGAAACTTAGGTAATACTTTGCAAAATACTAACGGTATAAGTACTTTTAACCGCACCATTTTGGAATTGAAACTTGCTTAATTGCTTTGATTCCACAAAGATAAACTAATCTTTTAACCGCACCATTTTGGAATTGAAACACATTTGAGTTGGATTATCATAATATGAACATTAAGCTTTTAACCGCACCATTTTGGAATTGAAACAAAAGTGGTGAGCTTTTATCCTTTAGTGAGCATGGAGCTTTTAACCGCACCATTTTGGAATTGAAACAGGCTTTTATCCAATACACTTTTGTCGAAGCTCGCATCTTTTAACCGCACCATTTTGGAATTGAAACAGTGGTACGGAAAATTCAGAGTAATGATGATATAATCTTTTAACCGCACCATTTTGGAATTGAAACAAAATTGAAGCATGTTCTTTTTAAAAACGGCACATACTTTTAACCGCACCATTTTGGAATTGAAACTAGGAATTTTTCGTTAATAGTATTAAATAATAGTATCTTTTAACCGCACCATTTTGGAATTGAAACATGCTTCGGTGAATCTACTTGCGTTATACCACCAATTCTTTTAACCGCACCATTTTGGAATTGAAACAGACGTATGGGAATTCGATAGAACGCCTCCGACACTTTTAACCGCACCATTTTGGAATTGAAACTGATGTCGTCTACAATGCCTAAAGCAATTTCGTTTTCTTTTAACCGCACCATTTTGGAATTGAAACATTAAAAAGCCAGTTGACGAGATGCTGAAAACCTTTTCTTTTAACCGCACCATTTTGGAATTGAAACATGCTGCTCCGTCCGAAACAAAATCATTCTCTTGTGCGCTTTTAACCGCACCATTTTGGAATTGAAACAGAATAAACACACCGTTTTCTCTTTGTTCGACAACGCTTTTAACCGCACCATTTTGGAATTGAAACAGGCTCTCACAAGTGCCTTAAGGTCTAATTGATTGCCCTTTTAACCGCACCATTTTGGAATTGAAACATAACACCATTTAATTGATAAGGTATCTCAAATAACTTTTAACCGCACCATTTTGGAATTGAAACATCGGGCAAATCTATGGTAGTGGCAAAAACTACAGCACTTTTAACCGCACCATTTTGGAATTGAAACTCTCTTTTCAAGATCGATACGGTGTGTCCAATCTGGACTTTTAACCGCACCATTTTGGAATTGAAACTCGGTGTGTATCAGTCCACAGAATCTGATATTCAAGCTTTTAACCGCACCATTTTGGAATTGAAACAAGCGTGTGCGTGTTTGTCATAACCTTGCCTATTGAGCTTTTAACCGCACCATTTTGGAATTGAAACTGGGTAGAAACCAAGCGCACACGCACCCCCTCAGTACTTTTAACCGCACCATTTTGGAATTGAAACATGGTACTCGTCGGCATATTTCGGTTGCAAATATTCTTTTAACCGCACCATTTTGGAATTGAAACTTTACAAAAATGATTAACGAAGATAATGCCGCCACACTTTTAACCGCACATTTTGGAATTGAAACATACTGAGGGGGCATGGAAAAGCCCCGTGAACAAGC
>JAYTUQ010000096.1:0-2370 GCA_043744455.1 Saprospiraceae bacterium
GGAAGGTCGTATTTTTAGTGGACATTTGCAGCCTTCACCGTAGGTGTTGGTTCAACAAAAGGTTTTGTGCAATTGGGGCTTGACGTTGCAGCAATCATCGGCAATGCATATCCAAGCTTTGATTTCGGCGGACGAAATTCTGTTGGGCATTAGTTCAAAACATCAACTTAAAATTATTAATTTAGCTTCAGTTCCGGGCAGACAGTTGGTCAATTCCCCAACTGCAGCAATACTCGAACGTTGTACGTCACCCTAAACAGCATCCCACTTAAATTCAAACTAGCATGACTTTGCCACCCGACCCCACGCTATTTTTAGCACATTGCAAGGCACACAAAACCTCAACACAAAGCCAACCTTGCAAAGAGCTAAAAATGCCAACGCACAGCCCACCCACCCCGGCTGACGAATATCTATCATAATTTGTTCGACACTTCAGCGATTTATCTTTACTGGACACCAAAGCCCACCCACCACCCAACTTGCGGACACTTAACAATTTGGAGTTGACAATTGCAGCAAACAGGTTTTAAAAACTTAACTTAGCGACAAAACAAGATAACGAAGAATGAATTTAATTGTCAAGCAAAAGAGGTGTTGGAAAAGTAGGTAAAGCAATTGAAGAAATTTTAATAAAAAATAAATGAGTTCAAACATTTCATATAAAGGCACAAGATGGTTCAAATGTGATTTGCATTTGCACACAACGGCAAGTTTGTGTTTTGAGGATAGAGAAATTACAGCACAACAATGGGTTGACAGAGCTATTGAACAAGGTTTGAACTGCGTTGCAGTAACAGACCACAATACAGGATTGGGAGTTGATGAAATAAAAGCGGCAGCAGATGGAAAGGAATTAACAGTTTTCCCTGGAGTTGAAATTACTTGCGATGCTTCAAAGGTTCACTTGCTTATTCTGTTTGATGTTACTAAGACATCAGCTCACATAAGAGATTTTCTAGTAAGAGCAGATATTAAAGCCGATGATTTTGGAAAGCAAGAAGCTGCTACAATTAAAAGCATTTTTGAAATTGCAGAATTAGCAACAACAGACGGAGCATTAGTAATTCCAGCTCATATTAATGAATACAATGGTTTAGGTTCAGTTAGCGTTGGCAACCTGAAAAAGTTTTTTACCGAATTCAATATCAATGCTGTTCAGGTAGTTCATAAGGAATTTCTAAATCCATCATTACAGACAATTGGGAATACAGATTTGAAGGCATTGCTTAACGACTATTACAATAATCCTAATCCTGCAATTGATGATGCTACGGTAAAAGAATGGTTTACACCCGTAAAATATGCTATAGAAAATAATCTTGCAATCCTGACCTTTTCGGACAATCCTCATGAGCCAAAGAATTCCAAACATGGTTTGTTAGGAATTGGAAGCCATTACACTTGGATAAAAATGGATGAACAGCCGTCACTTGAAGGTTTACGGCAAGCATTTTTACTTCCTGATTATAGAATTAAAAACGAGTTTGACAGTGCCAATAAGCCATACAACAAACCCGAACTATGGATTAAGTCAATTTCTGTTTTAAACACCACTATTACTGATGCAGGTACTCCTTTAAAAATTGAATTTAGTCCACAGCTAAATACCTTAATTGGAGGAAGAGGGAGCGGCAAATCAAGTATCCTACGGTTTATCAGAGGAGTATTTAACCGGACAGAAGATTTACAGGAACTTTCGGAAATTCTTCTTGACCACAATGATTTTTATAAAAGAGAAACTGGCAGACCTAAGAAAGGAGTTCTACTAGATGGTTCTGTTCTTGAAATTGAGTTTATAAGAAACGATGTTTTGCATAAAATCATTGCTTCAAATATTCATAATTCAGGGCAACAAGAAATAAAAATTGAGCAACTAAATGACGAAACTGGGAATTGGGAAAATGTATCCGGTGAAGGATACCTTGACTTTTTTGAATTTGAACATTATTCTCAAAAACAAATTTATGAGATAGCACAAGAGCCGAACGCTTTAAGAGAACGCATTGACAAATCTATTGAAGGCATTGATAAAATCAAAGGAGAAAGAGAACTCATAAGAAATATGTTTTTGGAAAAGTCGGCAGCAATTAGAACCGCAGACCAGTTACTTTCGGGTAGAGGAAAAATTGAAACGAGAATTAAAGACCTTGATACAAGTATTAAAAAACTTCAACAAAGTGGAATTGCTGATTTGCTTACAGCAAAAGAGAAGTTTTCAAATGAGGAAGAAAGAATCAATCAATTCAAAAATGAAATTGAACAACGAGAAAATTCCCTGAACACATTAGCAAACAGTATTGAGATAGTAGATATTGACCTCTCGGCGTTTGATGCAGGACATCAAACAATCCTTCAACCGCTATCAAA
>JAYTUQ010000097.1:0-32444 GCA_043744455.1 Saprospiraceae bacterium
TTTCAGCAAGTTCAGGCTGACTCAAAATAGTCGCCTGAAAGTGTGTAAAGATATTAGCCATGAGCCTTTAGTTTGATTGCTTTCGCAGCAGTTAAAAAAATTTAGTTCAAGATATGTTCGGTAAAAAATATGGATTATGTTAAAAAAATATGTTCATGGTATTATTTCTCACAATAAATAGCTGTGAAAACTAAATAAGATTTGGCTAAGGCTTCGTTCGTGGTTTATAGTTTTTTCTGAATTCAGTTTAGTTTCTACTGCTTAATAAAATAATACACCAAAGAAAAGAACAAATTATGTAACTTGTATAACTGTTAAAATATCGTTAACATTTTTAACGTCTTGTTTGCAAACTGATCACAATTAATTTGCCGCAAAGGTCAAAACAATTTCGGTATAAATTCAATATTTTTTAAATCCATTTAATAAAAAATTTTTTATAACCATCTCATTTTCAAATATTTACATAATTTATGAAAACCATAATTTTATTTTTTATTTATTTTTTTCATTCCTTAAACTTAACCGATTCGCAAAACAATGAATACTGTCAGAAAAGTTTGCCCTACAGCCCTTCCTATGATGTCGAAATGAGCGCAACCTAAAAGCGGCTTTGGCGTGTAGTGTATATTACTGAGGGGGTCTTTTTTCAAAAAAATGCGTATGGATAACTTATCTTTGCGCGGCATTTTATGAAAAAATGGATGAAACTCGTCGTTGACATAGGAAATACACGTACCAAGCTGGCTTTTTACGAAAAAAATACACTTGTTGAGAAAGCGATTTTGCAAGCCCCAACGTTAAATTGGCTGAACGAGCGGTTGCAAGATGGTCGCTTCGTAGAAGCGGCAATTTTATCTGCTACAGGTTTAGATACTGAGGGGGTCGAAGTTTTTTTAAAAAAACATGTGCCTTATCTAAAATTGGAATCCAACACGCCTTTGCCCATTCAAAATAAATATGCGACGCCCGATACATTAGGGAAAGATCGTTTAGCGGCTGTTGTCGCAGCTCATTTTCTTTTTCCTAAAAAAAACTGCCTCGTTATTGATAGTGGTACGTGTTTAACGTTTAATTGTTTGGATAAAAACAGTGATTTTCTCGGCGGCAATATTTCTCCAGGACTAACCATGCGTTTGAAAGCGATGAACTATTTTACAGCAAAGTTACCGCTCATCGAACGAAATACTGAGGGGGGGACGTTTATAGGAAATACGACCGAAACGGCGATGCAAGCAGGGGCACAAATTGGGTTACTGTGCGAAGTTGAAGGCTTTGTCAAACGATTAGAAAAAAAAATGGGCAAATTTAAAGTCATTTTGACAGGCGGCGACGGTCTGTATCTTTACGAAAACCTTGATTTGAAAGAAAAATATTTTCAGCCAAACCTCGTACTTCTTGGTCTGAATCAAATTTTGAATTATAATTTTCAGTTAAAATAAACGAGTACGTTTTTATATAATCGTTACTCATATGAAGTAAAAAAAATAAAATGTTAAAAAAAATTAGCTTTTTTATTATATTGACAATCAGTGCTTTAAATATAAATGCACAAATTATTGACAATAACTATAAACAAAATCAGCCTAACGAAAATTCACTGTTATCACGCTACGGCTTGGGTAATATCAATCCGCAGTATTTTGCTTCCAATGCAGGTATGGGCGGCATGACAGCAGCCTTCCGTGATAAATTTCATTTCAACCCCTTTAATCCTGCTTCATTATCCTCTTTGCGGACTACGGCTTATGAAGTGGGTCTTTATGCCAAAAACACTAAAGTAGTAAGTAGTGGCGGTAATAATTCAGCATGGAGTGGTAACCTCAACAACCTTGCTTTAGCTTTCCCGACCTATAGCGTCATTAACGAAGTCCTTGACCGCAAACCACGCGCCGTGCGTTGGGGTATGGGATTGAGCTTGATGCCATACAGTACAGTGGGTTATAATATTAATACCATCACACGCTCTCAAAACTCATTAGATTCGTCTAGTATAACCAATTTTTTTGTTGGTAGCGGTGGCACTTATCGCGGCTTGTTGGGCAATGGGGTGAGTTACAAAGGGCTTTCTTTGGGTGTTAATGTTGGATATGTTTTTGGCAAAATTACGTCAATTCGTCAATCCATTTTAGGGGATAAATTAGCTGTGAGTTACGCCAATTATTTCGAAGATGATTTTACGATTAGAGGTTTAACGTGGAATGCAGGTTTGCAATATGATATTACACTCGACCCTAAGAAAAAATTCATGGATAAAGGAGATAGGAAGCACATCGTCATAGGTGTCTATGGCAATCCTTCAACAAATTTCACGACAAAATCAGACAGGCACTACAGCCGTGTTTTAGGGACTTTGGTTGATTCAGTTACAAGTTTTACAAATAAAGCAGGGAGTGGCGTTTTGCCTTCTGAATACAGTGCAGGCATTATGTACGAAAATGGTTTATTGTTTAAAGGTGGCATAGAGTACAAGGCTTCAAAATGGAGTCAATACCAAAACGATGCAAAACCCGAAACGCTTTCAGATGCCTATCAATTTTCAGCGGGTGCTGAATTTATTCTCGACAAAAATAAGTTGAAATCAGAAGAAGAGAAAGTACGGTGGCGCATTGGTTTTCATACAGGAACTGACCCACGCAGTTTAGGCGGTGAGCAAGTTACAAACAACGCAGGTTCGATAGGTATGTGTTTACCGTTACGTGTTGGGCGTGGTCAACAAATGTCTTATATGAATGTGGGCTTAGAATATGGTCAATTAAAAACTAAGATGGTTTCTGAAAATTATTTTAGGATTAACCTTGGTTTTACGCTTAACGACAATACTTGGTTCTTGAAAAAGAAATTCCAGTAAATCGCAATTGCAATAAAAAAGGTTCGTAAGTCGCAAGATTACGAACCTTTTTTTTTATTTAGTTTAAAGCTTTATCTAAAAGATGTAAAATCTTAAAATGTGAGATAAATTTAGTGAATATTCCACGTAACTTTGCACCTACTAAATCAGTAAATAATTGGGGTGTGTTAACACATCTCAATTCTTTTTTTATACCCTAAATTGTTCTACGTGGAACAAAAGTATTTTAATGAACATAAATTATTCAAAATACTGAGGGGGTCAAACTCGACAAAAATATGGAAATGTCTAATCCAACTATTATTACTTCAACAAAAAACAAAACGGGCATCAAAGTTTTTGCACCTGCAAGCGTTGCAAACGTAGCTTGTGGCTTCGATGTTCTTGGTTTCGCTTTAGAAAAACCTGGAGACGAAATTATTGCTCGGTTTTCAGATGAACCTGGGTTGCGTATTACCAAAATAACGGGGGGCAAATTGCCTTATGAAGCTATAAAGAATACTGCTGGATACGCCGCTTTAAAGTTACTCGAACATTTAGGCGAAACAAAACGAGGCATCGAGATGGAAATTCATAAGAAAATGCCTTTCGGTTCTGGTTTGGGCTCCAGTGCCGCAAGTGCCGCAGGGGCTGTCTTTGCTGTTAATGAATTGTTGCGTCGCCCTTTAGAAAAACGAGATTTGCTTGAATTTGCGGTTTTAGGTGAGAGTATTGCCAGTGGCGCAATTCATGCAGATAATGTTGCGCCTTCGCTTTTAGGTGGTTTTACGCTTGTCAGAGACTCGTCAACGAATGATGTTCATCGCATTCATGTTCCGCGAGGTATGTATGCGACTGTTATTTATCCAAAAGTAGAAGTGTTGACCAAAGAAGCACGTGCTATGCTCAAAACGGAAGTTTCTTTAAAAAATGCAGTCAAACAGACCGCTAATATCGGTGCATTCGTTATTGGCATGTTTAATTCTGATTTTGCACTCATTCGTCGCTCCTTAGTTGATGTTATTATTGAACCGCAACGTGCTGCTCTGATTCCTCATTTTTTTGAAGTAAAAGAAGCGGCTTATACTGAGGGGGTGTTGGGTTGCTCTATTTCAGGTTCTGGACCTTCGATTTTTGCCTTATCCGAAAACAGTTTAGTAGCAGAAATGGCAGGTTTGGCAATGCAAAAAATTTATCAAAAGCATAAAATTGAATGTGAATTGTACATTTCTCCCATCAATATGGAAGGTACAGTTTTACGTTAATTGTTTTTATTGTTCTACGTGGAACACGAATTATTCGATTTAATGTGTTCCACGTAGAACTTTTTTTTATTACCTTTAAATTTCGCTTAGAAATAAGCATCAATATCGAATAATGAAACTTTATAGCACAAAGAATCCGACAAAATTTGTCTCTTTGAAAGAAGCTGTTTTCAAAGGCTTACCAGAGGATAATGGGTTGTATATGCCCGAAAATATACCACAATTGTCGCCTGATTTCATTAAAAATCTAAAGAATCATTCGTTTCAAAGCATTGCTTTTGAAGTAGCAAAGACGATGATAGGGGATGCGATACCAGAAAACGACTTAAAAAACATAATTGAATCCTCTATTGATTTCCCTGCACCTGTAGTCAGACTTGATGATACGACCCATATTTTAGAGCTATTTCATGGACCTTCATTGGCTTTCAAGGACTTTGGCGCACGTTTTATGGCGCAATTGATGTCATATTTTAATCGAAACGACCATCAAGAATTGGTCATTTTGGTCGCAACTTCTGGTGATACAGGCGGGGCAGTAGCCGCAGGGTTCTATGAAGCAATGGGAATAAAGGTCGTTATACTTTACCCTTCAGGCAAAGTAAGCATGTTGCAAGAAAAACAATTGACAACCTTGGGCAAAAATATAGCAGCATTAGAAGTAGAGGGCACATTCGATGATTGTCAAGATTTAGTCAAACAAGCCTTTTTAGATGATACCTTGACGTCTAAAATTCGCTTAAGTTCAGCCAATTCTATCAATATTGCCCGCTTAATTCCCCAAAGTTTCTATTACTTTGAAGCCTATAAACAGCTTGATACAAAGGGCAAACAGGTGGCTTTTAGCGTCCCTTCTGGCAATTTTGGCAATCTTACTGCAGGCCTTTTTGCCAAAAAAATGGGCTTACCCGTCCATGAATTCATCGCTGCAACCAATGCCAATGATGTTGTTCCGCAGTATTTAGGGACAGGCAAATACAAACCGACCCCCTCAGTAAGAACGCTTTCAAATGCTATGGATGTCGGCAATCCTTCTAATTTCACCCGGATGTTAGATATTTATGGTTCTACGTGGAACAATATGACAAAGGAAATAAAGGGATATACTTTTGACGATGAGTCTACAAAAGAAGGGGTTAAAGAAGTATTTCGGAAGTACAATTACATCATTGACCCACATGGGGCAGTCGGGTATTTAGCTTTGAAAGCGTATCAAAAGGAGAATGATGTAGTAGGAGTCGTCCTAGAAACTGCCCATCCGACGAAATTTTTAGAAGATATGGAACG
Source organism: Saprospiraceae bacterium (assembly GCA_043744455.1). Taxonomy (GTDB): domain Bacteria; phylum Bacteroidota; class Bacteroidia; order Chitinophagales; family Saprospiraceae; genus JAAFJT01. The sequence goes on from JAYTUQ010000097.1 coordinate 5,383, forward strand.
CATTTTAGAGCAAAAAATCCCTGTTCCAGAACGATTGGCAAGACTTGCAGACAATGAAAAAGTAGCTACTAGGATAGGAATAGACTTTAAACCTTTTAAAGAATGGTTGATTCAGAACTACTAAAGTTCCACGTAGAACAATAAAAAAGCCTCGCGTTATGATGCGAGGCTTTTTTATTGTTCTACGTGGAACTTTTTAATCACCAAAATCAAATTCTATTGTATCACCCGCTTGAAAACGGGGGTTTAACGGTGTCTTTTCGACTGTATCTTCTTGTATTACATTAGATTCAGGATTAGATGCCATAGTAGAATCAACTTCTTCATCCAAGATAACTTCCTTGACATCTAATAGTTTTTGATCACTCAACTTGTTGCCAAGTGCTTTCCAACCTTTAATATCAATAAATTCTGCGAGACTGACCTCACCACCATCCATTTTTTTAGAACCCATTTTGATGGCATAACTAATACGTGGCTTTAGCTTTACAGATACAAAAAGCATTTGCGACTTCTTGTGATCGGTCAAATAACTCAGCCTTTCATTGGTTTTTATCCCGTCAACTTTAAAACGTTTAACCATCGTCCAACCTTTATTCCCATCAAAATGAACCGAAGTAACAACAGTATGAGTTTCGATTTTTCCAAGATAAAGTATATCATTCAGTTCAAAATGTTTGACCAAATCCACTTCACAAGTTTCCAAAGAACCGTCTTTATAAAGAATTAGAATATTATCACCCGTATCAAATTCTCCAAGTAAACGCCCTCTTTCGGTGTCATTCAATTTGCCTGTGATATCATCAAACCAAATGCGTTTTGCACCCAATGTTGACTTACCTATGGTCTTTTGCTTGACCTCTCGTACAGGGTATTTCGTAACAATATTACCTTGAGAAGCTCGTCCTTTGATAGACAAAGTTTCAAAATCAAAATCAAAACGTTTGATTTTTGCCGTTGAACTTTGTGTCAATTGCACCGAAACAACTTCTGATTCACCATTAGGATTCGCTGTAAAATACCAAACTTTTGAGTTAGGATTGCCTAATGTCAAGTCATATTCATTGGCGCGTGTAATCGCCGTCACATTGAAACGTTTGGCATAGCTTGTCCCAGATTTGGCATCTAAATAAATCAAATTGTAAGTGGTTCTATCATCTCCTTTGCGCCAAACCGCTACATGAATAATGTCTTTGCCGACAAAAACCTTATCCGCAATTTTGACAACTTGGAATTTACCGTCTTTTCTAAACGCTATGACTTCATCAATATCGGAACAATCTGAAACAAACTCTACATCATCTCCTTTTTTCAAACCAGTTCCAATGAAACCGTCTTTTCGATTGACATACAATTTAGCATTATTGGCAACAACTTCGGTTGCTTGAATCATATCAAAAACGCGAATCTCCGTTAGTCGTTCTCTACCCTTTCCATATTTCTTCAATAACATGTCGTAGTATGCAATCGTATATGCCGTCAAATGCTCAAGATCATGTTTCACTTGCGCCAATTCATCGAGCACATTTTTGAGCATTTCATCAGCAGCAAAAGCGTTGTATTTTGAGATGCGTTTGATGCGAATTTCCGTCAAACGCGTCACATCTTCTTCCGATAACCCCCTCAGTAAAACGAGACGTTTGTCATTGGGTTGAGGCACATCATTGGGTTCACGGACATATTTTCTCAATTCTTGAGGTATGATTTTCAAGACTTGCTCCCATGATTCTGCTTCTTCGATTTGATGATAAATGCGATTTTCAATAAAGATTTTTTCTAAACTCACAAAATGCCACTTCTCTTCTAACTCTGCTTTTTTGATTTCTAACTCCTGCTTCAATAGATTTTTTGTCAACTCTGTATCCAATCTCAGCATTTCGTTGACATCCATGAACAAGGGTTTGTTGTCATAAATCACACAAGCATTGGGCGAAATAGAAACTTCACAATCTGAAAAAGCATAAAGTGCATCCATCGTCACATCAGGCGAAACACCCGCTTGTAATTCAATAACGACCTCTACATCTTTTGCCGTTTGGTCAACGACTTTTTTAATTTTGATTTTACCTTTTTCGGCAGCTTTCAAAATGGAGTCAACCAAATCTCCCGTCGTTGTGCCATAAGGAATTTCTTTGATGAGTAATGACTTTTTATCTTTTGATATTTCGAGTCTCGCCCTCACACGCACTTTACCGCCTCGTTTTCCAGCATTGTAATTCGTTACGTCAATCATACCACCTGTTTGAAAGTCAGGTAAAATATTCACAGGACGACCCTTCAGTACATCAATGCTCGCTTTGATGAGTTCGATAAAATTATGCGGTAAAATTTTTGTCGAAAGACCAACGGCAATACCGTCCACACCTTGTGCCAGTAACAAAGGGAATTTAATGGGTAACGTAACCGGCTCGCGTTTACGACCATCATAAGAAAGTTGCCATTCAGTTGTTTGATTATTGAAAACCACATCGCGGGCGAAAGGTGTCAAACGCGCTTCGATATAACGGGCTGCTGCTGCCCCGTCACCTGTCCGAATGTCGCCCCAATTGCCTTGACAATCAATGACTAAATCTTTTTGTCCTAAGTGAACAAGCGCGTCACCAATTGATGCATCGCCGTGTGGGTGATACTGCATAGTCTGCCCAATGATGTTCGCGACCTTGTGGTATCGCCCATCGTCCATTTCTTTCATTGCATGAAGGATGCGCCGTTGCACAGGTTTTAAACCATCATGAATATGTGGCACTGCCCGTTCAAGGATAACATAACTCGCGTAATCAAGAAAATAATTTTGATACATATTGCCCAGCGTGATGATGTGGTCGCCGTTCTCATTGAGACGACTACCATTGTTGGGTGTATCCGTATTTCTTTTTGCCATAAAAATATCTTTACAAAATCAAAAATTCAAAGTTATACTGAGGGGGTCTGTTTTCAACGAAAAATTGTGGACAATGTTGAAAACTTGCAAAAGTAAGGGAATTTTTAAATTTTTAATAAACTTTTTGTTTTATCTAAATTGTTTTAATAAAAATAAACAAAACCGCCTTGCAAAACGAGCGTTTGCAAGGCGGTTTTTGCTTTTTACTGAGGGGGCTAATTGGGTGGATATTTTTTATAAAAATCACCACGTACACCAATCGACTCAATAAGAAATTTTTCTCCATCCCAAAAAAGTCCAATACGGTACTGTCCCATTTTCATACTTTTTGTATTTCAACCTCCATAAGTCCCTTGAGCTAATTGATTGAGAAATAGCGAGGCTTCTTTGGGCGAAAGCGCGGAACGATTGGTTCGCTGTTGGCGATAAATCATCGTTTCAGCAAGTACAATATCTTGTTTTTTATCATCATTTAATTGATTCCATTTCCCTGTCATGACATATTTACGATGAATTTCTTGACGAACGCTTTCACGTTCTTTCAATATTTCCTCATCAACTTCCTCATTATCAATTGTGAAAGACAAGCCGATTTGTTTAAGATAGTTAATTGCTAATTGCAATTTGTCGTCTTCTTTATGGGTATGGATAGTGATAGTCATGTTTAAAATTTTAAATCCTTTACAAATATAGGTTAGAAATCATCAAAATACAACAGTTTATAAGCGAAGAAAGATATTGTATTCTCTTAAAAGCCTCGTGCGAGCGTACACGAGGCTTTTGAGAGAAACAAAAAATCAATTTTATTTCTTGTCCGCAGTGCTGTAAAGTTCTTTTTCACTAACCTTTTGAATTTTCATACCCGACTTCAATTTCCGAGCAATCAAATTAAATGGCGCAGAAATAACCTCTTCGTCACCATTCAAACCGGAGATGATTTGGATGTGTTGGTTGTCTTGAATCGCTGTTTTGACATCCACCATTTTGACAGTATCACCCACCACGACAAAAACGACTTCTCGGACCGCTTGAGCCACTGATTTTTTCTCTTTGGGCTGTGTGCCTTCAATCTCTGCAACAGCTTTCGCTTTTTTAAGGTCTGCATCTTCGTCGCGCGTTGTTACAGCTTGGATAGGTATACTAAGCGCATCTGTAACTGATTTGGTATGAATGTCAACCGAAGCCGACATACCAGGACGGAACGGCGGACGACCGTTGCGCATCAAATCGGCATAACTTGTTGGGTCAATCCGAACCTTGACAACAAAATTAGTTACTTGGTCTGTGGTTAAATTTACCGCACCTGCTGCTGTAAATGCGTTACTGGCGGTGTTTGCAACTTCTGAAACACGTCCTTTAAATTTGCGCCCTGAAAACGCATCTACTTCAATATCTACTTCATTGCCAACAGCCAGACGCAAAATGTCGTTCTCGCTCACATCAATTTGAACTTCCATCGCAGAAAGATTGGCGATACGCATGATTTCAGTACCTGACATTTGAGCTGTACCAACAACACGTTCCCCTTTTTCAATCGTCAATTTTGAAACAACACCGTCAACAGGTGCATGAATCGAAGTACGATTAAGATTCGTTTGCAATTCTTTGAGCGAAGCCTCTGAACTTTTCACATTGTATTGAGCCGCTTCTGCTGTTTTTTTTGAAGAATTAATATCATTGAGTGCCGCTTGTATTTGTGCATCGGTTGCTCTAAGGGTAGCTTCTTGCTGACGCAATTGAGATTGAGCTGTTTCAAAATCGGCATCAGAAATCACACCGTCTTTGTGCAATTTTTCGTTACGGTCAAATGACTGTTTCGTCTGCTTCAATTGTGCTTGTAATTGTTCTTTTTGAGCAATGATTTGCAATTGACGTGCACGAACACTTTCGATATTCGACAAAGCATTAGCAAATTGCGCACGTGAAGCATTGACACTTGCCTCGCCACGTATCAATTGGTCGCGATAAATACGGGCATCCACGCGGCAAAGCAATTGACCGGCTCGAACAGAATCACCTTCTTTAACTGATAATTCAACGATTTCGCCCGATACGTCAGAACTGACTTTGATTTCTTTTTCTGGAAAAATACGCCCACTTGCCGAAACCGTTTCTTGAATGGTGCGTTTTGTCACTTTTTCCGCATATACTTTTTCGCCGACTTTTTTGTTTTTACTCACCACTACGGCAACAATCAATAGAGCGGCAACTAAGCCGACTAAAATCAAAATGAGTTTGTTGTTTTTCTTTTTACTCTGAACAGCCATCGTATTTGTTTTGCTTTTATAATTTTTAGTAAAAATTTAGACTTATTGGAGAAAATACTGAGGGGGTGTTATTTCGTATGACAACATTCCAAAAGTTTTAAATTTTTGGAATGTTACAACTATTTAAAAATCAGTGATTTATTTTAATGTTAGTTTTTTACCTTCATAAAAATCAACAATTTTCAAACGGAAGAGATAATCGTATTTCGCAACAACCACATCACGCTCGGCAGTATCCAATTGCAAACTCGCTTGTGCAAACTCAAAACCATTTGCTGCGCCAATTTGAAAGCGTTTGTCTGTCGCATCAAAAGCCGCTTTTTGAGCCGCTAAAGTTTTTTGAGAGGCTTCATATTGCTTGCGCGCTGCTCGTGCAGAAGCAATGGCATTTTGAACATCTGATTTGAGTTGCTGCTTCGTTCTATCAAGCGTAATGACTTGATTTTCAACAGATAACTCCTGTCTTTCGATAGTAATTCTTCTTTGATAACCGTTCCAAATTGGTATTTGTAAGTTTAAGCCAATGCCTTGTCCGAAATTATCACCAATTTGATTGAAATAAGGCTTTTGGGGTGCATCCGTTACAACTGTTTGATTAAATGTGAAGGATACAGGTGCCGTTTGTCCATTGATTGTTGCCGTACCTGTTTGCGTAAAAGGTATCAACTTTGACGTGCCTTTTGCAAAATCCTTAATCGTACTGGAAAAGTTTGAATTAAGATTGACATTGAGTGACAAACTCGGTAAAAGAGCCGCTTGAGCGATTTTTACGCCAATTTCTGCGCTTTTTATGCGTGCTTCACCTGCCCGAATCTGTGGTTGATTCGCAACAGCTTGATTATAAACCATTCTGAACGAGTAATTATCAGGATTCACATCTGTAGGTATCGCTACTGAGGGGGCTTCAACTTTCATATCCTTATCGAGCGGTAGTTCCAATAAGTTTTTCAAATTTAAATAACTCAACTCCACACTGTTCGAGGCTGTCACAGCAGTTTGTTCATCGCGCGCGACTTGTGCTGCGAGGTCGTATCGCGCATTTTCTACCACTGCACCCGCTTTAATTTGCTTCTCGATACGATCCAATTGGCTCAATGTGGTTTGCGCTCGTTTTTTTGCATTCGCCAATTGCTCTTCATTCAACAAAATTTGAAGGTAAGCTTGCGCTACTTGTAAGGAAATATTTCGCGCCACTTGTTCCAAATCCGCTTGTGCTGCTTGGATATCCATCGAACTTTGCTTGATTTGGTTTTGAATGCGCCCACCACCGTATAACAAAACACCCGACGACACATTGATGCCATTGTACTTTGTACTCAGGTTTTCGAATTGATAGGTTGCAGGGTTAACACTCCGCCCAAAGTTAAAACCTAAATTCGATGACGCATTAACGGTTGGATAAACCGCAAATCGGTCTTGTTTATTTATTAATTGAGCATTTTTCACAGAAATTTGGCTCTGCTTAATCGTCCGATTATTCTCTTGAGCTGTTGATATGCACTTTTCAAGAGACCAAATTTCTTGCGCCGACATACTGTATGCTGACAATACTATTCCTAAAATAATGAGTTTCTTATACATCGCAAGTTTTGTTTTTTAAAATGAATAATAAAACATGGTGATAAAAATCTATGTTTCAAATTCCACACCATATCCAGAATCCATGAGACAATGTTAATCTCATAAAGCCTAAAAGAGATATTTATTTATATCAAAAAGGGAATTTGATAGATAAAAGGAAGGAAAAGGATAATTTTTTGAGGAAAAAAAAGAAGCGGCATAAAAAATTTACGCCGCTTCCTTTTTTCAAAAATCTTCAGATTGGTTTAAAACTTCCCATGTGTGGTCATACAATAATTGTACCGTTGCCAAATAAGTATAAGGCTGGTTACGCCCCCATTCATCGGGTCCAATCAAGGAAATGGTATGAGAACCATCCTTTTTTTCATATAAATGATAAATATGACCGACGACAGGACGGAAGCCCAAAGTCGCTTCATAAATCACTTCTGAAATCTGTTTACGGCGTTGCAACGATTTGGCTTGCGCTACGAGCGTCTCCATTTGCTCTTTCAGTTGGTGCATTTGCCGGTCGGTTTGTTCATACATCGCCATCATCGCATTGCCTTTGATTCTACCTTTGTCTTCGGGGCGAATCACTGCACCACCAGCCGTATGTGCGTAAGGTAACAAGCCAGGGTTTATGGCTACTTTATCGGGGTCAATGGGATTGACGAAAGGCTTTTCTGCTTCCTTTTCGATGTCGTTTTTTTCTTTATTTGTCATAAAACAATATTTAACTTTTCCGTACAGAACAACAAAACTAAAGAATCGTTTACTCAAACTATGACAAATTATGAAGTTTGTGCAGAATTAGTCATAGTTTATACGCCGCCATATAAACATATATGTTAATGTAAATAATTTATAAATAAGGTATAAAATATTTACAAAAAATGTACTATTTATTTTGTTCTAACAAAAATAAACCTAAATTTACTTCTGTTAATTAACAACAAAAAAATCTCTATTTTTTAACCAAAAAAACAAGACATCACTAAGTAAATAAGTTTTCCTTTTCCTTTTCCTTTCTTTGGAAAAGAGTATTTTGGAATTGCGTGGTTTTAAGATGTTGAGATAGCAACATAAAAAAACCCGATGCCGTCAGGGTGCACATTGACGACACAGGGCTTGTATTAAAATTAATTAATTTACAAATCTAAACTTTTTTAAAATGAAGAAACAATTTTTCAAAATTTTTCTAACTATTGTAGCAACAACAATAGGCATGGTATCCTGCCAAAAAGATATTTTACCAGAGCAAAAGCAGGCAAAAAAGAATGGTAATTATGTAAAGAATAATGATGCTATTAATGAAGTTCGTATAGTTTTTGCTAAAACATTAGCTGTTGCAATGCGTGATGATGAACTACGTAAATACATTCATAAAAAAATGCAAGAACGATATACTTCAAACTATGAAATGGTTTATATCCTTGAAAAAGATAAAATTGTATATAATGGAAAAAAATTATCTGAAATTCTTGCTTCAACTGCTGACCCATCAGTATTTGAGACATACGGGAAAGATTTCTTTAATAGTATTGTTGAAATAGACCCATTAATCGCAATTGGAATGCCTGAACTAGAATCTTTCACACCAGCTACATGGAAAGTTAACTATATCCCATCTGTTGTTGCGATTTTAGAAGAAAGCCCTAAAAACAGTAACAAAACACGTTTTTTTTAATTTACAAGGTGAGCAATATCTCAATTCAAGGGATAATGAACCAACTGACCCTACTCTTACAATTTGGGAGGCAGAATCTTATTATTTACTTGATGAAGAGGGTTATACTCCAGGAGGCTCAGATATCGATGAATATATGCCTTCTGGTCCGCCAGACCCGTTAGGTGGTGGGTGTGACAATTTTCTAATCCAAGCTCAACAAGCCTTAGGTTATTATCAACTCTATGGAGAAATCTATTATTTGTTTCAACACGATGCGTTATTAATTTCATATAACGATTGTTTAAACAATGGTACAAACAATCCTCCAAATGGAAGTGGGTGTATGGCAACTTGCGAGAGGGATTGTGAGACACACGATGAAACGATAAAAAATTTTAAAATTAACGGTTGGGCAGTTTATCAAAATATTGCAAATCAATTCTGGGAAACAAGATTTGTATTCCATGCGGACGTTTTAGGCGGAATCCGAAATTCATTAGGTACTGTTTCCTCATTTACGCCTCGATTAGTCACACCTTCATTTTCAAAAAGTGCTTTATTAGATTGTGGCAACCCTTGTGAAGGTAGAATAAAAACTGTGGATTTTAGAATCTCTCCTGATTGGGATGAAGCATTTTTATCAAATCCACTATTAATAAATTGGTCAGAAGTTGACCCAAGCGAAAGCACTCTTTCCTTTGGCATTACCGTAGGAGTAGGTTTCAAAATAGGTCCAAGGGCTATGGTAGGGACGGGCAGTACAGCGACTCAAACTGGGCCAAGAACAGACCCCACTATTTCATCTGGTATTAACCTTAGTTATTCTAAAAAAGGCACAGCTATCGTCCAATTAGGAAGCCAAGGCGTATTTTATTGCGATCCGCTAAATCAAGTATATAATACGGGTTCTGTTACTTTTAAAATGAGATAATTCATAAAAGAAATGCCTCTTGTTGTACCAAGAGGCATTTCATAAAATATAGACATATGAAACTATTGAATATTATTGCATTTATGTTATTAGCCTGTATTTTATATGGGCAAAACAAAATTGAATTGCCAAACAATGCATTAAAAAACAGCTTCACTTTCACTTTAGGCTTCGGTTATGAAGATGGTATGAAATCCGTTTCTAAAATCCCTGTTTTGGGTTTTTCTTATAACTATCTAATTAAAAAAAGATGGGCATTTTCAGTTCATCTCTTATCCTATTATCGCAGTTTAGGTGATGATAACTATTTGATAAGCTCTGTTTCTACACCTCTATTTGATAAAATCAGAGGTCTTGAGGGTTTGTTTTTAACCGAGAAAGAAAAAGAAAACTTAAACAATTCAGGAATAAAACAACTTAATTCTTTCAATATTATAAAGATTCTAAGCATTCCAATGGATATCGGCTTTACTTACTACCCCCTCAGTAAAAAACACCACAGAATTGGTATCAACGGTGCTTACAGTTTAACTTATGAAAACTTTAATACTTCCAGAGAATTGTTTGCTGGAAAAATGAAATTTACAGATGGTTCTGAACAAGACTTATTCTTACCACTTTCTACCGAATTTAGGAATTTAAGTTCTGGTCTTAGTTTAAAAATTTCTTACGAATATATATTCAATCAAAACGCAGTCGGAGTACGTTGGGGTAATTATAATGTACTTTTTGCTGATGTATTTACTTTGAATCTGCCAGTATGGGAAACCAGTATTTTCACATCTTTTAAATTTTAGAGAATATGAAAAATAGATTTTATAACTGCCTATTTTGCCTATTTTTGAGCAACTTTATGCTTTTAGCTCAAAGTAACAATTTAATTTCAATGACATTCGGGTTTTGTGACAATTTGAATAATTCAGCTGTGGGTTACACTATCGGTACAGACTTTCAACATTCTATCAATCAAAAGCATACAATTGGTATAATGATTAGCCATACTTTTACACAAAGTCGTGGTTTATTACCTCAAAACATTCAGTCGGATAATGTCTTTCTTAGAGATTTTACAAACCTTAATCCTTTTCCCTTTGGCAATCAATATACAATAGACAATTTTCCTAAAAAAAGACTTAATGCTAAACCTAATAAATTTTTTAATTTGAATATAGGAATAGTATACGCTTATACCATATATCACACTAAAAAAAGAAACTTACAAATTGGTATAGGCGGTATCATTTCCTATTTCGATAAAATGGAACTTGTTGATTTAATAAAAGCTGACTTCACAAACGATTTTTTAAAAGTAGAATTGAAAAATTATAATTTCCCCGTTTTTCAATTTGATACCTTTCTTGACATAGGTATTATGCCTTTTATCACTTACAATTATGAAATCAATAATAAATTCTCAATAGGTTGTACAGCAAAATTTTTTGGATTTCCGAAGTCAGAATCAGGGTTTTGGACACTATCCCCTCTTATCAGCTATAAATTTTAACTTCACTTAACTTCGTCAAAACAGCACCTCGATTCAACGAAATATACGCATGAACTTCCAAACAGCCCATGTTATTTATTACACGTCACTCTGCATCAATTCAATCATTAAAATCCGTATTCAACTACCCAATATGCTTCAAAGCCTCTCTTTTACTGAGGGGGGCTAAATGTGTATTTTCGACAAACTGACGCACCAAATCGGGATCTGTTCGGGCGTGTTGCCGCAATGCCCAACCAATTGCTTTTTGAATAAAAAACGCTTTGGAGTGATTCAGTTGACGCATATAGTTGAACATCAATTCGGTATCTGTCTGTTTGCGATACGTCAATTGAAAAATAAGGCACACCCGTTGCAACCACATATTGCCCGATGCCATCCACTTTTCTGTAACGGGTATGATTTGATGCGAGTATTTTTTAAAATAAACAGATACCAAAACACTGCTGATACCATCAACAGAATCCCACCACGATTTCGTAATGATGATTTTTTCAAACAACTCAATCATGTCTTCTGCCCACGTTTTTTTGTATCTTTCCAACAATTCAATGGCATAATACTGAAATTCTCGTTCAGGTTCTAACCACAGTTCTAAAACCACGTCAAAAAGGTCGTTATACTGAGGGGGGGTATTTCCCGTCCAAAATTGCTTAAAAAGTGCACGTCGCAAAGGAGCTTTAATGCCGAAAAACACAAATTGGTCTTTCATATAGTGTCCTGACCATTCTGCCGTTGCTTCGTCGCCGTGTGCAGAAAGTAGGTTTCGGAGGTTTTTATTGTAGTCCGTCATTGTCTTAGTTTTTGAATGAGAATCATCAGCAAAATTGCTATTTTTGCGCCATTATCTTAGCAAAACTAATTACTTTTCAAACGAATGACGACCTATAAAATATCAAAACCCAACCGCATCATCGTTGGTGAAATCACGCTCGACGGTTCAAAAAGTTTTTCAAACCGCGTCTTGATTATCAAGGCTTTATGCGAAACGGAATTTCCAATTCATAACCTTTCGACTTCTAACGATACGCAAACGCTTGTCAAATTGTTATCGCAAACCGATGATAATACCTATGACTGTGGGGCTGCAGGCACAACTTTTCGCTTTTTGACCGCGTATTTTGCTTTGCAACAAGGAACACAAATACTGACAGGTTCGGAACGCATGAAGCAACGACCGATTGGAAAACTCGTCAAGGCGCTACGTGCTTTGGGTTGCGATATTGAATACATGGAAACTGAAGGCTATCCGCCTTTGAAAATAAATGCACCTAAAAATTTGACTACCAATGGTTTAATCATTCCTGCTGATACCTCAAGTCAATATATTTCTGCTCTTTTACTTGTCGCTCCAACATTGCCAAAAGGTTTAAAATTGACGTTGGACGGTAAAATTGTTAGTCTGCCTTATATCAAAATGACTTTGTCTTTGATGGCATATTTTGGCGTGCAACACACTTGGGAAGGCGATACGATTACGGTTGAAAATCAAGCCTATCAGCCGCGTGAAGTAACGGTGGAGGCGGATTGGTCGGCGGCTTCTTATTACTACGCAATGGCCGCTTTTGCCGATGAATTGGACTTGACACTCAATGGTTTATTCAAAAATAGTTTGCAAGGCGACTCTGTCATTACAGAAATTGGCTTCCATTTCGGCGTTGATACGACATATACTGAGGGGGGTATAAAATTGAAAAAAACGGGCAACCCACGTACAGAATTTTTTGAATGGAACTTCGTCAAATGCCCTGATATTGCTCAAACACTCGCTGTTATATGTGCAGGTCGGAACGTGCAAGGTTTGTTTACAGGTTTAGAAACATTATTTATCAAAGAGACTGACCGTGTAGCGGCGTTAAAAAATGAACTGGCAAAGGTCGGTGTGTCTTTTGTAAAAATGCCTGCTCGTTTTTCGCAACGCTCTGAAAAACAATATTTTATGGTGGAAGGAAAATTGAATTTTGAAAAAACGCCTACTTTTCCAACTTATGAAGACCACCGTATGGCAATGGCTTTTGCACCCTTAGCCATGTTCCACGACATTGAAATTGAAGACCCCTCAGTCGTGGGCAAGTCTTATCCGCAGTTTTGGGCGGATTTGAAGAAATTAGGGTTTGAGGTTGAATAAATAGTCATTATGTCATTATGTCATTATGTTCAATAGTTAAAAATGACCAATGACATAATGACATAATGGCTAATGACCATTGAATCAGACCGTCAAATCCTCAAAACTCTTAACAAAACCTTCTGCATCTGCTTCATTCATGTACGGTTTCCAATAGGCTGGAACCATTGATTCATGCAACAAACAGCCCCGTTTGAGGTAGGGAAATAGCTCATCGTAACGGCTTGATACGCTCATCGTCACCCGTCGATTGACCATAGAGCGGCGAATTTGGTCTGGGGTTTCTAAACCCGACGCGCCCAAAAGTTCAACAAAAGCATGAACCGTTGCCTTTTGAAATTGAGCAACACGCTCTTTTTTATTTGTTACCACCAAACCTTTGACCAATTCAGAATCTTGTGTGGCGACACCCGTTGGACAGGTGTTGCGATTACACTCCAAAGCCTGAATACAGCCCAACGCCATCATCATAGCACGAGCAGAATAACAAGCATCTGCACCCAAAGCGACTGCTCGGAAAATGTGAAACCCGCTTGTGACTTTACCCGCAGCAAAGATTTTAATGTCTTTTCGTAGGTCAAAACCCGTCAAAGCATCGTGAACAAATGCCAAAGCCTCCTTTAGAGGCAGACCAACGAAATTGGAGAACTCCAAAGGTGCAGCACCTGTACCACCTTCGCCACCGTCAACACTAATAAAATCGGGCTTAATACCTGTTTTTATCATCGCCTTGCAAACGCCTAAAAATTCACTTTTATGACCAATGCAGAGTTTGAAACCAATGGGTTTGCCAGCAGAGATCTCACGCATTTGACCAATGAAATGGCACAAACCAATGGGTGTTTTGAAAGCAGAATGATAGGGTGGTGACAGTACCTCTGTGTAGGGTTCAATCCCTCTAATGGCTGCAATTTCAGGCGTATTCTTTATCGCAGGTAAAATGCCGCCATGACCGGGCTTTGCGCCTTGAGATAGCTTCAATTCTATCATTTTTACTGAGGGGGTGGCTACGGTTTTTGCAAAATTTTCGGCAGAAAAAAAACCGTCTTTTGTTCGGCTGCCAAAATACCCCGTGCCTATTTGAAAAATCAAATCACCGCCTTGGGAAATATGATAGGCACTCAAACCACCTTCGCCTGTATTGTGTGCGAAGTTGCCGATTTTTGCACCCGCATTGAGGGCTAAAATGGCATTGGTGCTCAAAGAACCGAAAGACATCGCTGAAACGTTGAAAATACTGGCAGAATAAGGCTGTTTGCAGTCAGGCCCACCCACCCACACGCGAGGGTCTTTGTTCAAATCGTTGATATCTCGCGCGGCTATGGAGTGGTTCATCCATTCGTACCCTTCTTCATAAACATCGAGTTGCGTACCAAACGGCGTGGTATCCACATCTTTTTTCGCCCTTTGATACACAATACTACGCTCAGTGCGATTGAATGGGCGACCATCAATATCCGACTCGACAAAGTATTGATAAATCTTAGGGCGTAACCATTCCATCCAATAACGCCCTCGTCCGACGAGGGGAAATGTCCGCATGATAGCATGTTTAGTCTGATACATATCATAAATGCCCAAAACGACCAAAGGCATCAAAACAATAAACACCCAAAAGAAAGAGTGCCAAAAATAGCCAATAATAGCCGTCAAACCGACGGTAACTAGTGCGAAAACTTTAAAATCATTTCTCATCTTTATTGAATTTGGTTGTCATCTTTTTGGTAAAATTGGGATTTTTAACCGTTATTTTTACTTTTTTATCAAAAAATAAACGCGATATTTTCGTGATATTTTTGTGATATTATTATCGTACATTCTTATACAATAAAAAAATTAAAAATCTAAATAATTTAATACATGAAAAAATTACAAATCATTCTAGTTAGTTTTCTTTTGATAAGCCTTTCAGCTTGTTTGGGTATAAAAGACCGTGACTCCTCGTCAAAACCTGTAAGTCATGCGACGTTTGACAGCCTACTCCACAAATACGTCAATACGGCGGGGTGGGTAGATTATAAAGGTTTCATACGAGACAGCGCATTGTTCAATTCGTATTTAAATTTATTGTCAAAAGGCTATCCGACTGATAAAAATTGGAATAAAAATGAACAAAAAGCATATTGGATTAACGCTTATAATGCATTTACAATCAAGCTCATATGTGATCATTACCCTGTGGGAAGCATCAAAGATATTAAAAAAGGGGTGAGTTTTGTGAGTGACACTTGGACAATTGATTTCATAAAGATTGAAGGAAAAATGTATAATTTGAACAACATCGAACATGGCATTTTACGTCCAAAATATAATGATCCGCGCATACATGCCGCAGTAAATTGTGCTTCAAAGTCATGTCCAAAATTATTGAATGAGGCTTTTAAGGCAGATAAATTGGATGAACAATTGGATATGATGATGAAAACTTTCATTAATGACCCCACACGAAATAAAATTACATCCTCAAAAAAAGCTGAATTATCTAAAATCTTCACTTGGTTCGCAGGCGATTTTAAAAAAAGCAACCCCTCAGTAATTGCCTTTATCAATAAGTATGCTACGGTAAAAATAGATAAAAACGCAGATATCAGCTATTTAGACTATAACTGGCAGTTAAATAAACAATAATAGAGGGCGAACAAATAGAGGATAAATTATTGATTTTTAAATTTTTATACTTTATCTTTTTAGGATTTTAAGTTATAAAAAAGAAAGACGATAAGATTTGCTTTAAATCTTATCGTCTTTCTTTTTTATAACTTAAAATCCTGATACTACTTCAACTTCGCTGCTGCATCACTTGTATTTTGCACGAGAACTTTCACTATGTCGCCATCCAGTTTGCGCGTAAAAGTCGCATGAATTTCATCCCATGTTGCCAGAATATTGGAGTACAGGTCTTTTCCTTTTATCGTCACAGCCACATAAGTGTATTTGCCTTCTTGCGTGCGTGTGACAATGCTGCGTTTTTCCAATTTTTCAATCATTCGGGTAATGGTTGAAGGTGCGAGGAGAATCCTTTCGCTAATTTCAGTGGGCTGCACATTGGGTTTTTCGTTGACGACCATAATAAGGTAAGCATCCGAAGGTGTCAAACCTAAGTCCATAAACGCCGTTTCAGCAATAGATGAAATTTCACGAGAAAAAGCCGTCGTTGTATAATACAAGTTATCAGTATAGTAATTTTTCATGCTCGGATTATGTTATAAGTTTAATAAATAGGATAGTTGTTGCAAATGTATAGAAATATTGGACTTAAAGATATGTTAACGGCATCTTTTACTTGTAGTTACAATTTTTGTATGAAAAAATATACGGACGACTCTTTAAGACTTCCTTAGACCCTTTTTTTCCATTAGGTTTATATATTTCCAAAGCGCGGGTTAAAAACGCATCTATTTGTTTTTCTCTTTTTTTTTCATTTTTTAATATTAAATAATAAACTAATTTATTAAATTTTTGAAAATTAAACCCTATTATTAAGGGTGTGGATTCGTGTACAAACGTGGAATGAATTGTTCCACTCACACAGCATGTGTGAAACTTATGTGAATATCAACACATTGTACCCCATAGACTTATTTTGAAAATCAATGAGTTAGCACGTTGTCCACATTTTATGTGCATAAACGCCGATTGTGTTAGTTTTTTCTCTACAGGTTTTGCAATTGTTAAGCGGATGTTAACTTTGTCCACGTCGTTACGCACAACAGAGGCGTTATACACGTTTTTAAAAGAGGCGTACTGAGGGGTGTTGATAGATGTTCATAAATAGGGGAATAATGCACAAGGTTACACACAGCGTTCGTGTATAAGGTTTTTATTTAAAATATTGTTTGGTAATATTTTATAAATAATTTTAAATTATAATGTTTATAAACCTTAATTAGACCTAAACTTTTTTGTTTGATATAGTGTTGCATATTTTTGTTTTGATGTACTGTGGATTAATGTTAATCTACTGATTATCAATACATTGCTTTTTTGTTTTACTTTATCATTTTAAAAACAAAATCATGTGTGGACGATTTTCATTCGTATTAGACAAGCCAAAAATCAAAAAGGCTTTGCCAAACGTAAAAGTTGAAGGTGGTTTGCGAACCAGTTTCAATATTGCACCGACGCAACAAGCCTATGTCATTACAAATGATGAACCTAACAGTTTACAGACGATGCTTTGGGGTTTGGTGCCGTTTTGGGCAAAGGAGGGTAAACCCACTGGCGCGATGATAAATGCTCGAATAGAAACGATTTTAGAAAAACCTTCGTTCCGACAGCCGTTTGTGTCTCATCGCTGCCTTGTTCCTGCTGATAGTTTTTATGAATGGCGCAAAGGGGACGGTATTAAAACGCCTTTTCGAATTATGAAAAAAGAGGACGATATGCTGTTTTTTGCAGGTATCCACAGTGTGTGGAAAAACATGTGGAAAACTTTTGCCATCATCACAACCGAGCCAAACGCGGAAATGAAGCAGATTCATACACGAATGCCCGTTATTTTAAGGACAGAAGCTGAGCGGGCGGCTTGGCTTGCGAATGAAACATCCGAAGAATCGTTGTTACGTATGTGTCAAACGCCACCTGATGGGTTTTTACAGATGTATCGCGTTTCTGAAAAAGTGAATTCAGTGAAACACGATTCGGCAGATTTGCATGATGCGGTGCCTGAGGATTTGACATTATTTTAAAGAAATATATTTATGCGGGTTGTTGTACAAAGGGTTAAAGAGGCATCGGTAACGATTGAGGGTCACATAAAGTCTGCTATTACTGAGGGGGTGTTGATTCTCGTCGGTATTGAAGCAGCTGATACAGTAGAGGATATCAAGTGGCTAACGGCAAAGATTGTGAGTTTACGCATTTTTGGCGATGAAAATGGGCTAATGAACCATTCTGTCCTTGATATTGGCGGAGAAATACTTGTTGTGAGTCAATTTACGCTCCATGCGTCGACAAAAAAAGGCAATCGACCATCGTTTATACGGGCTGCAAAACCAGATTTTGCCATCCCGATGTATGAGCAATTTGTCGCAGAATTAGAGAAAATATCCGAATTGAAGGTGCTAACAGGCGTTTTTGGCGCAGATATGAAAGTCGCTTTATTGAACGATGGACCCGTTACAATTTTTATGGATTCTAAAAATAAGGAATAAGTCATTGTTCATAGATATAAGGTTTTATGGTATTGTCTATTAATGACCCATGACTTAAAATCTCAATATTTTGCAAAAAGGTTTTTATCCTCTACGTTGCATTTCATCCAAGAAGGCATGGGATTGCCAGATTCTTTAAGGAGCAATACTTGATTATTATCCATAGATTTAAATTTCCATGAATGTTGTTGATTAACACCCATTGCGAGGACAAATTCTATTTCCCAACCGCCACCGATTCGCTTTGCACGGATGTCGTTGCCACTGAATTTGGCTTGCCCCAAGTCAACTTGCATGACCCCAGGAATATCGCGAAAACGTTCAGAAATGGCAGCCATATTAAGCGGTTCTTTTGAGCGCAGCGTAATAGCATCTTGCGAATCATTCCACTGCACATGACGTTCTATGACCAAATCATATTGGTCAAGTAGCTTATTGAGGTCGCGATTTGTGGTTTCGGTGATGCCTTTACTGAGGGGGGCTGCCCAATCCACATTCCGACGATAGATGATAACCAGATGGTCAATCGAAGGGTTTGGAAACGTATGGACATTACATCGGGCAATAGATTTTCCAGTTTCATCATATATGTAAATATTACATAAAGACCGATATAAACCCATCAAATTATCGCGATTGATGCCCACGGGTAAATAACGGACATCATCTTTTTCAGCATCGAGCCGAAGGGCAAGACGAGCGGCATCACGGCGAAATTGCCGGTCGATGGACGTTGGAACGTCACTTTTTGAGGGGCTATATGCATTATTTGTTTTTATGGAAGAAGCTTGTGCGTTGAGAGAGGAAACAGCAACCGTCAGCCATAAAAAAGTAATTGTATAGTTTTTTTCTAAAAGATACATGTTTCGAGTTTTTAATAATAAATATGCTTAACAGGCTAAAACAATGCCGATTATCACTTGTTATTTTAATTTTTATCGTTCTTTTGTGACACCAAGATTCTATTATTTAAAAAATAATTTATTATGTAATAACTTGACATTCAATTTAAAAAATACCGTTTACATTTTTTAAATGGATATTTTATACCTAATTCTCAGTAGTAACGTTTCGCATTTTAAACTTAAATTTTTACCTATAAATTTAAAAATGGATATAATTAAAAATCTTTTTCCTGAGAAATATGAAAATTTGGGTGTTTTTATACTCGTCCTTCTTTTAACACTTCTTGTCGAATGGATAAGCCGTAGGGCGATCAATCGCTTTATTCGAATTAACAGCCAAGACATCAATAGCGACCCCACGAACTATAAATTTATAGCCAATGCACTGAGGGGGATAATTTATACAGTGGGCATGATACTGGCAATCCGAGAATATCCACCGCTGAGGTCTGTTGCAGGGTCTTTGTTAGCAGGAGCAGGTATTTTTGCTGTTGCAATCGGTTTTGCATCGCAACAGGCATTTAGTAACATCATTTCAGGTATTTTTCTAGTAATTTTTAAACCTTTTCGCGTCAATGATAGGTTGAGAGTCAAGGAGATATATATGGGTGTTGTTGAAGATATAACGTTGCGGCATACGGTTATCAGAGATATCGAAAACAGACGTATCATCATACCTAACTCTGTTATTGCTACCGAAGTGATTGTGAATTCAGACTATAGTGATGGTAAAATTTGTAAATATATCGAGTTTGCAGTGGCTTTAAATACCGATATTGATAAAGCCAAACATATCATTGCAGATGAAATAGAGCGGCACCCACAATATAAAGATGTGAGGAATGAGTTGGATAAAACCAATGGTAAGCCCCCCGTTGAGGTGAGGCTTACGCGGTTCACTGATTTTTCTATGATACTGAGGGGGGCTATTTGGGCGAATAGTAACACTGTTGCATTTGAAGTATATATGGATTTACTTGAAAGTATCAAAAAACGCTTTGATACTGAGGGGGTCGAAATCCCTTATCCACATTATGTCATCGTCAATAAAGAGTCATCAAACTCAAACAGCCGTCAATAGCTCTTTTGCATTCGCTAAAGCTGATGTGGAAGGTGGATTTTGGCTCAACATAACCGCAATCGCCTTGATGCGCTCGTCTTTACTGAGGGGGCGTACATCTGTGATTGTTCGGTCTTCTTTATGCGTTTTATACACAAAGTAATGCTTTTCCGCCTTAGCAGCGACTTGCGGCGAGTGTGTAATGACAACAACTTGATGGTGTGATGATAGTTTTTGTAGGATATTACCCATTTTCAAAGCGACATCACCTGACACACCCGAGTCAATTTCATCAAAAATTAAGGTCGGTAAAGGTATCGCTGAAGCAACAAGTGATTTTGTACACAATGCCAAGCGGCTCAATTCACCGCCCGAAGCCACGTCTTTAATAGGCATCATACGCGAACCTCTATTAGCAGCAAAAAGGAATTGAATGTCATCAGAACCTGTCGGCGTAAAGTCCTCTAAATCAATCGTTTGTACTTTGAGGCGTGCGTTTTCCATACTCAATTGATGGAGCATAGCTTCTACTTGTTGTTCAAATTGAGGAATGACAAATTTGCGTTTTGCGGACAATTCGCCCGCTAATTTTTTCAAAACAGTTGCTTGCTGTTCGATGTCTTTTTGCAAATTTTCAATTTCATCTGACAAATCGCCAAAGGCATTCAATTGGTTTTGCAAATCGTCTTGAATGGCTAAAAGTTGTTCGACAGTAGCAACGCCGTGTTTTTTTTGCAATTTATAAATCACATCAAGGCGTGTTTGAATATCAATGATGCGTTCAGGATCGTATTCAGTTTGTTCGGCAATGGATTCGAGTTCGCCACCAATGTCTTCAAGTTCAAAAAGTAGGCTTTCGATGCGGTCATAGAGCTTCGATACTGAGGGGGTGTATTTTTTGACTTGACTGACGCTTGAACTAATTGCCCGCAATTGTCCAACAATGGCGTTTTCATCTTCACTGATGGCTTGAAAAGCAGCGGAGAGATTGCGTTTGATGGTTTCGGCATTTTGCAAACGCTGTTGGTCATTTTCGAGTGTATCTTGTTCACCTTCAATGAGTTCTGCTTTATTAAATTCGTCAATTTGAAAATTTAAAAAATCTATTTCTCTTGCTGAACGCTCATTTTTTTCAATCAATTGAGCGAGTCGTTTTTTATCATTTTGATAAATGCGATATTTTTCACGGTAAATACTGAGGGGGGCTTTATTACCCGCCAAAGCATCAATCATTTGCAACTGAAATGTTGTATCGTGAATATCAAGGGTATCAAATTGTTGGTGCAAATCCACTAATTTGCCTGAAAAAGCCCTAAGTTGTGTCAAATTGACAGGCGTATCGTTGATAAAAGAGCGCGTTTTTCCAGAAGGGGTCAACTCCCGGCGGACGAGGGTATTTTTATCGAAATCTATTTCGTTCTCATCAAAAAAATCTTGTAAATCGTAGGCGGAAATGTCGAAATAGCCTTCAATAATACATTTTTCAGAGGCATTATACAACACCTTTGTATCGGCTCGATTGCCCAAAATCATACCCAATGCGCCAAGTAAAATGGACTTACCTGCACCCGTTTCACCTGTAATGATGGTCAAACCCTTTGCAAACTCAATATCGAGTTGTTCAATTATGGCGTAGTTTTTTATTAACAGTCGCTGAATCATGTTCTTTTTTCTTTTGTGATGTAACTAACGACATTTTTTTAATTAAATACATAGCAACAGGAAACGCATAATTTTTTGATTTTCAATTATTTATAAAGCTATTTACATTATGTAGCGATGTGAAAAATTAAAAATGCTATTATTTAATCGTTTCTAAGCCGCAAATTTAACGATGCTTAAATGGTTTTTGATAATAATTTTAAAACAATTATCAATAATTGAAAATATTTTGTTTAAAACTGATTAAAAATAAACATTTTTGTCAGAATTTTATTCTTATAAAGATTAATTCCGATTCAATCTAAGTCATTTTGTAGCTTTGCGTCTCATTCACATAAACCATTTATCCAACACATTTTATGAAAGTTACGGATTATTTCGATGCAGCAGAAGGTAAGACATTGATTTCATTTGAGGTTTTGCCACCGATTAAAGGCGGTTCTATGCAATCTATTTTTAATACGCTTGACCCTTTGATGGAGTTTAAGCCCCCGTTTATTGATGTCACTTACCACCGCGAGGAGTTTATTTATCGCAAAAGACCGAGTGGCTACTACGAAAAAACGGCTATTCGCAAACGCCCAGGGACGGTTGGCATTTGTGCTTCTATCATGCATCGCTATGGTGTTGATGCTGTTCCCCACTTGATTTGTGGCGGTTTTTCTAAGGAAGAAACGGAAAATGCCTTGATTGACCTCAATTTTTTGGATATTAAGAATGTACTCGCACTAAGGGGCGATGCGGCAAAATTTGAATCACATTTTTCACCGCATCCAGATGGTCATGCTTACGCCTTAGACCTTGTTCATCAAATCGGAGATATGAACACAGGTAAATACCTCGACCCCAATATATCGAATGGGTCAAAAACCAATTTTTGTATTGGCATTGCGGGTTATCCTGAAAAGCATTTTGAGTCGCCTAATTTGGCAACGGATTTAGATTTTGCAAAGCAAAAAGTAGAAGCTGGTGCTAATTATATTGTAACACAAATGTTTTTCGATAATTCAAAATATTTTGAATACGTGAAAGCCTGTCGGGAAGCAGGCATTACGGTGCCAATAGTGCCGGGGTTGAAACCGATTACAAAAAAATCGCAATTAGTAGGCATTCCGCGTTTGTTTTTCATCAATTTGCCTAATGATTTTGTTAGTGCGGTATTAAGTGCTAAAGATGATGATGCCGTTCGTGAAATCGGTATCGAATGGTGTATTGCTCAATCCAAAGAACTGAAAGCTTCGGGAGTACCTTGTTTGCATTACTACACAATGGGTGATGTGAAGACCATAAAACGCATCGTGGAAGCGGTTTACTAATACTTAAAAATAGAAAATACTGAGGGGTATCGCTGCTTATGTAGCGATACCCCTCCCTATTTAAAGTCAAAAAAGGCTATTTTTATTTTAATCTATTAAGCAAAAATGGTACAGTTATTTCAACAAAAAATGAAAAAAACACCTTTTTTTAGTAAGAAGCTATTGGAAATGCTACTTTTGTGATCAGCTATCTATTTTTAACAGATGGTTTTGGCTTATTAAAAAACATATAATCATTGACGCAATAAACACTATAATTTTTAAAAGGAGATAATTCAATATGGCGAAATCCAAAAATAATATAATGGGCGATGATCCACGCACTCCGAAACTAATCGGTGTGCTGCTCCTGTTTCTTGCAACATACCTATTCGTTGCGTGTTTTTCCTATATTTTTACATGGCAAATCGACCAAGATAAGGTCAATCATTTTGAGTTCGATTTGATATTTCAGGACATTGAGGTTGCCAATTGGTTGGGTCGTTTGGGGGCAATTGTTTCGCATTTTTTGATGTTTTGGTTGTTTGGTTTGCCGTCATTTTTCTTGATTTATGTTTTCTTACAATATGGTTTGGGCATTATTAATGACATCCCATTGGATCGATTTGCGAACCGATTACGCAATTCGTTGGCATGGATGATTGGGCTGTCTATCCTATTGGGTTTTATTTTTTATAAATCAAATTTCCCATGGGGCGGCAATTTTGGTCGTTCCGTTAGCGAGTGGTTGATGCACTTTGTGGGTGCGATTGGCACTTTTTTACTTATTGTATTAATAATTTCTTTCCTTATTATATGGTCTTACAATCCTGAATTAAAGGGTTTGACGCTCAAAAATTTCCTCGAACAACTCAAAACGGCTGTTTATGCCCTTTGGGACGACCGTTATAAGAACAAAACATTTGATGTCCGTGAAACATCTCGTCGTTTTACGCGGATGCCCACAGAAAAAACCGAAACAAATACCCCCTCAGTATCTCTTGCCCCCATTAAGGCTGGTGAAAGAAATGTGATTGAGGAAGCACTTGATGTGCCACCAGCGGTTATTGTCGTGTCACCAACCCCACAAGTTGAAAAGGAAGAAGATGAAAACGGGGCTTTCGATTTGACTTCCAAAAATACCGCAACCCGTACGCCGAGTTTGAAGGCGGGAGAAACGGAGTTGGAAATTGAAATCGAACCGATTGCACCCACAACCGAGATAGCCGATATTTTACCGCCTACAGCAGCAGTCAAAGCCATTCAAGGTGAGTTGTTCAATGAAAAACCTTATGGTGACATCTCGACGCCTTATGACCCTACGCTTGAATTGTCGGGTTATGAATACCCAGTTTTGCCACTTTTAGATAATTATGAAGACAATAAAGTAGAAATTGACCGTTCGGAACTGGAATCCAACAAAGACCAAATCATCGAGACGCTGTTGAACTACAAAATTGAAATCGTTAAAATACGGGCAACGATAGGACCGACGGTGACGCTTTATGAAATCGTTCCTGCGCCCGGTGTGCGTATTTCGAGGATTAAAAATTTGGAAGACGATATAGCATTAAGTTTGGCTGCTTTGGGTATCCGTATCATCGCACCGATTCCTGGACGTGGTACGATTGGTATTGAAGTGCCGAATAAAAATAAGCAGATGGTATCGCTTCGCGAAATGTTGTCAAGTGAGCGTTTCCGCAAAAGTGATATGGATTTGCCGATTGCTTTGGGCAAGTCCATTTCCAACGAACCAATTGTGGTGGATTTGGCAAAAATGCCACATTTACTTATTGCAGGTGCGACGGGTCAAGGAAAATCGGTGGGTATCAATACGATTTTATGTTCTCTTTTGTATAAAAAACATCCGTCGCAGCTCAAATTGGTCTTGATTGACCCTAAAAAAGTAGAGTTGTCGCCATATGCCAAAATTGATAATCACTTTCTCGCCTACTTGCCCGACCAACTTGAACCGATTATTACAGACACGGCGCAAGTCATCAAAACGCTCAATTCTCTTGTCATTGAGATGGAATCGCGTTACGATTTGTTGAAAAAAGCACAAGCGAGGAATATCAAAGAATACAATGATAAGTTTGTCGCTCGACGATTAAATCCCGAAAAAGGACATAAATATTTGCCATTCATAGTCTTAGTCATTGACGAATTTGCGGATTTGATTATGACGGCGGGTAAAGAAATTGAGTTGCCGATTGGTCGTTTGGCGCAGTTGGCGCGTGCAGTAGGCATTCACTTAATTATTGCGACCCAACGCCCCTCAGTAAACATCATCACAGGTGTTATCAAAGCCAACTTCCCTGCAAGGGTTGCCTTTAAAGTGGCGTCAAAAGTGGACTCACGGACTATTTTGGATACCAATGGTGCTGACCAATTGATTGGGCGCGGTGATATGTTGTTGACTGCAGGTTCAGATATTATTCGCTTGCAATGTGCATTTGTAGATACGCCAGAGGTGGAACGAGTCATTAATTTTATACATGAGCAACCCGGTTATCCGCAACCATATTTCCTTCCTGAATTTACAGGTGGCGATGCCGTTGACCACCAAGTCGGAGCCGTTGACATCAATGACCTCGACGATATGCTTGAAGATGCGGCGCGTTTGGTTGTTCAAAATCAACATGGTTCTACGTCTATGATTCAACGTCGTTTGAAATTAGGCTATAATCGAGCAGGACGGATTATGGATCAATTGGAACATTTGGGCATTGTTGGACCGAATGAAGGTTCAAAGCCGCGCGAGGTTTTGTTTCATGATGAAGTGGAATTACAACGATTTTTGAAGGAGTTGCGGGAGAAAAGGTTTGGGAATTGACCTGAACCTTTGTAGAAACTTAAAAGTGTAAGCTTCGAAAAAAAAATACTGCAGTCTGTTTTTAAAATTAAAAGCCTTACAATGACATAATTGCAAGCCTTCTAAGTATTTAAAATTTCAACGCTTTATATTTTCACCTTTATCCATAACGCTTTGAATATACTATAAGAAACTTATGTTGAACCAACATTACGATTATTACGCATCAAATAACAAAACCCGTTTTTTCTTTGAAAGTATTGGTACACAAGGTACAATCACGAAAGTTATAGAGTTTCGTCATCGTCAAGCAGAACAATGGAATTTAGGTTTTGGTGATTTAAAAAATGGCAAAATTGATGATTTAGTCATATCAAACAACCATGATGCGGCTAAAGTTATTGGCACAGTAGCCGAAGCCGTTTTTGAGTTTTTTGGAGAATATCCAAAAGCCATGCTAATTATTCAACCTATCGATGAAAAAAGAAAGAAGTTGTATAACTACGTTTTTAAGCACCGTTTCAAGGAAATTGAAAGTATGTTTGAGGTACGTGGTTTAGTAGGTAAGAAATTGGAATCCTACGCGACTGAAAAATTTTATGATAGTTTTGAAATAAATCGTAAATTTGGTGTATGAAAAATACAGTAAAATCCATATCATTTGAAGAAGTTTTGCAAAATAAGGAATTATCCCATTTGCACGAAGTCGTTCATTTTTTAGAAGAAACAAAAGACCAAGACCTCTTTCCCAACAAACAAACAGCTTATTTCAAAGATGCTGTTTCTCAACGGGTTCAAACACTTTATTCAGAAAACTCGACAATGCCGATTAAAAAAGTAATAACATCTGTTTTGGAGAATTTTACTGAAAATTTAGATGAAGATATAATTTTAAAAATCATAAAATGGACTATTCACGAATGGTCGAATTTATCTGATGTTTCACCGTCTAAGAAAAATGCCTTACAGCTTGAAAAAGCCTAAAAGTAAATTTTAAGAGAAATTGAATCTCGTTTCACACGATATAGTATGATATAAGCACCCCCTCAGTATAAAGAGATAGTTTTCACTTATTTTGTTAAAACCTAAAATTCACTTCCAGCAAAACATAGCGAGGCAGTAACTTAACACTGTTGATTTGAGTAGATAAATCGCTCGTATAGGCATTTATGAAGGAAGGGGAGTTCAATAAATTACGCCCTGTCAATGTCATGTAAATGCGACTTCGA
>JAYTUQ010000098.1:0-2360 GCA_043744455.1 Saprospiraceae bacterium
GAGCAAAAGGCTTTTTTCATCGTATTATTTGTTTTTCAATATAATTTTTGATGTTTTGATTCAGTTCGTAGGTGTGATATGCGTAGGGGCTTGTTCTGCACAGTCATTTTTTTATTTTTTATTTTTTTGTCAAACAGTTTTTATACTGATGGGGGTTTATATGGTCCTAAAAACTTATCACCATTGAAGTGAATTAAGTGGTCGGGATTTTCAGCAATCCAAACTTCTGTTTCCCACGCAATATCAGTTACCCACTTCCTAAATTCTACTTTAGTCAAGAAAGCGGTTACATAAACAATATCTGCTTTGCAACCTTGTGTCAACCTTTTCAACTCCAACATTCTGATTTCAGAAATTGAGCCACTACTATGAACAGCTTCTATCAAATAAAGCCAATTTCGTTTGGTATCATACGCAATAATATCGGGTAATTCGTCATGTGCTAATTCAAAAAAATGAAGTTCTTTCAATTTTGCTTCCTCAAAATAGAGCATTTTATTGGCGGTGTCTCCTACATAAAGCACTTCACAACCTTGACCATATCTCGGTAAAAATTCCTCGATGATTGCTTTTTGAAGGTCATTATGTTTGCCCATAGATAAATCAAGGATTTTTCCATTGGGTAGTTTTATTGGTACTTTTGCTATTAATCTTTTGCGAGAAAGCAATTCTTCAAGTGTTTCCCGATTAGCCATAAACGTCTCAAGGTTCTTTTGCCAATCTTTTGTCTCAAAACTATGAATAAGCGTTTTGAAATCACTACTCAAACTATAACCTCTTGTTGGGTCATTAGTCGCAGCATCGGGTTTATCTGAACTATTGAGAATAAATCCCGCAATTACTAACAATTTAAGGTCTTTTCGCCTAATATCATCATACGAACCCGAAGATATATTCTCCTCAAAGTTTTGATTGATAAAAGTGATAACCTCTCTTGTTTTCAGAAAACGTTTATCAGAGGCTTCTTTCCAATGATTTGTTATGCCTGCAACAGCCAATAGTGCCATAGCCATTCGCTCTAAACTTCTTTCTGTTTTATCTGAAACAGGTATCCCAACTGATGACAAAATAGAAATGGAGTTTTCTAACAACTGTACCGTTTTCGTTGATTTTTGACTTTTAGGAAAATACGCCATTAAAATAATTGCATTTGGCTTCCGATTGAAGAATATTCGCTTTCAAATTCTAATTCTTCGCAATCGGTCGCATTTTGTAAATAATGTTTGATTGAATTGGCAACTTGAAAAGCCAAAAGTGGTGGTACAGCATTACCAATTTGGTAATATTGATTTGTCTCTGTTCCTGAAAATTCAAACCAATCTGGAAAACTCTGTAATCGTGCCGCCTCTCTAATTGAAAGTCTCCGTCTTCGTCCGTCCTTCAATTTCACACGTTGCATATCGCCTGTTGGGGCAGCAATATTTCTGCACGTCAACGTTCTTGCTGGTTTATGAAGATATAAATCTCTTGGATTGATACAACTTGATGCTTTTTCATAATTGGCTACATATCTATCCATGGAAGCCGTTAGTATTTTTTTTTCATCTTCTATTATGTCAATCAACTCTCCAATCGCATCACCGACCGTTACTTTATTTAGTTGGGGTTTTGGAAATTGAAATTTATCTTTATGACCCACTACAAATAAGCGTTCTCTATTTTGAGGAATACCAAAATTGACAGCATTAAATAATTGATAATCAACTCTATAACCCATTTTTTTTAGTTTAGTCGTTATTTCATCAAGATACCATTTGTTTGAATAAAGCATACCTCGGACATTTTCAAAAAGAAAAATTCGGGGTTGTATTTGTTCAATCGCTTTTAAGAAAACAGGAAATCCATTTCTTTCATCATCTATACCTTTTTGATGCCCACCTACACTAAAAGGTTGACAAGGAGGCCCACCTATAACAACATCAAAGTCACCTTGATATTGGGTATCAATCTCTAATTTTTGAGCAAAGCATTGTCCTTTTAAATTTTTATTATATGTTTCGGTTGCTTTACTATCCATTTCATAGCCGATGGTATGAAAACCAACGGCTTCAAATCCAAGTGAAAGTCCGCCACAACCTGCAAACAAGTCCAATACTTTGAATGGTAAATTTGGTTGTGGTACTAACAGCGTATTTATATTTTCGATGTACGTCATAACTATCTTTTAAGCCATAAAGGTACACTGTTTTATGAAAACTTTTTGTTTATTTTTTACTTCCTTTCGTTTAATCGAAGAACGGGTTTCTTTTTTTTGATTGTGCAGAACGCAGTCTGTGCAAAAACTCAAATCACAATTTTGGAAACCAAATATTATTCTTAATTCAAAATGAACTGCTGATTATTTCGGAATAATATTCTCA
>JAYTUQ010000099.1:0-2356 GCA_043744455.1 Saprospiraceae bacterium
ATTCGTTTCAATCTCAATATTTTTGACCAAACCCTTATTCGCATACGTTCTCCCCCGTGGCAAGCGATTACTGTTATCAATCTTTGAAAGTGAATTAAGCCATTGCTGCCCCCACCAAGTTTTCCCGTAAAGCGTTGCCATTTAATCGTTTTATTGGTTAATTATTTGATTACTAATTAGTTATAAAATTAGAATAAATTTTACTGACTACACATTGAATATTTTAGACTGTGACTACTATTTTCAATAAAGCAAAGGTAAATATTTCAAAACGCTTGACCAACTTAAAGGATTTGAAAACATAATTTTGGAACTTATAATTGTATCATTCATTGATGAGTGACGTTTTGACGGAAATTGATACTTACCTCAGCAACGCATTAAATAGATACAAATTTGCAATTTTTAATATGCTGAATACCAAGAATATATAATCTGATTTTCGTAGTTGGTGAGTTGCAGACACTCATGTTGTTGAACTATGCGTTGCAGTAGAAAAAATACTGACAACGGCTGGCTGAATTTTTTGCTAAAATGTAAGACCAACTACGGCATAAGGAAACGAGCGAGACTCTCTGTTCAATTATGGGTCGTAGGAACGCTTCGCTAAACCTACGACCGAACCGAGGCGAAAATTGGGGCGTGAAAAGTCACACCCAAAATTAGGGTGACAATGACAATGTATATTTTTTCATGCTGAGAAAGGTGTTTTTTGCGTCGGGGTTTTGATAATTATATCACTATTTTAAGACTCTAAATTTTCCTTCTGTTATTTCTACTCCGCCAATGGTTCTACCCGCAATTCTTTGGTTGTTGATGTCCCAAAACTTGCCCGAAAATGTTCCTACAATTGCGGTGGCGGAATTGGTTGTAATTTTAAATACGCCTTCCGATTCACCTTCTCTGGAATCCCAGAAACCAAAGCCGTAGCCCGTGAAAGTTCCCGCTGATTCAAAAAAAATGTAAGGAATTCTTGGGGCGTTGATTTTATTTCCTATTTTGATTTCTTCGTTCACTTTTGCATCAATCGGTATCATAAAATTAAAATTGATGGCTGGGTAATCTGGATTATTGGGGTTTTGTCGGATACCCATAATAAGATTGACTCTATACAAAGCATCGTATTTCACCTTGAAGACCTCTGCTTTCCAGTCTTTACGAGTTTCTTCTATGTTTGATAAATATTTCAATTTAGTTTAAAAAGGTTAAAATTTGTAGTTGTAATTGAAAAGGGTGAGAGTTGTGAGGTTCTAAATAACCCTATTGAGGTATATTCGTAATGAGAAACAGCCTCATCCTTTTTTATCTTTTAGAGTTTGAACAGAATGTAAAGAAATGGTTATTTCGCCATTATCTTGAATATCCAACAAGGAGACAAAACGAAGGGAGATAATTCAATTGCACCGTCATAAATTTTAATTTTAGCAGAAATGGAAACAGTTTTGAAACAAGTTTTAGGCGTTGATGTTGCTCAAAATGAGCTGGTGGTAACTTTTGGCAGGTTGACAAATGACTTAGCGATTGATTTAGTTGCCCATAAAGTATTCAAAAATACTGAAAATGGTTTTTGTACTTTACTGATGTGGGTAAAAAAATACAGTTGTCCAAAAGTCCCACTTCGATTTGTAATGGAAGCAACAGGGGTCTATCATCAAAAATTTGCTTATTTTTTGGATGAAAAAGGCTACGAGGTCAGCGTAGTGCTACCGAATAAAATTAGTAATTATCAACGCACGTTGGATGTCAAAACAATAACTGACAAAAGTATGTCGGAGTGTATTGCTCGTTTTGGATTAGAGCGAAAATTAGATAGTTGGAAACGTCCCAAAACGGCTTTTAGAAATTTACAACAATTAACAAGAGAACGAAACCAAATCGTCGACGAGCGTAGTGTGGTAAAGAATCAACTCCATGCTCATCAAGTTGAAGCATTTCCCCATGAAGGATCAGTAAATAGACTTAAAGCACGGATTGTCTTTTTAAACGAACAAGAAGCTCAAATAAAGAAAGAGATTGAAAATGAAGTAGTTAATGACCCAGAAGTAAGTACTTCTATGAAAGTAATATGCTCAATACCTGGAGTTGGGAAGTTGACCGCTGCTTCTATATTGGGCGAAACAAATGGGTTTGAATTGATTCGCAACAAACGGCAATTGGTATCTTACGCTGGCTTTGATATCATAGAAAAAATCTCTGGAACTTCTGTGAAAGGTAAAACAAGGATGTCAAAAAAAGGTAATGTGCATATCCGAAAAGCCATGTTTTATCCAGCTTTATCAGCTATAAAAAACAATGAGCATTTCAAGGAATTCTATAAAAGAATTGTCGAGAGAAGTGGCGTGAAAATGAAAGGAGT
>JAYTUQ010000100.1:0-9101 GCA_043744455.1 Saprospiraceae bacterium
CACGTTGCGAATAACCTTCTATATTTTTCACATAAAACAATAAAACCAATTGAAGGAAAATAGCCGTCCCTAAAAACAGCGTTTTTACCCCCCTCAGTATTCCAAACTTTTTTAAGGCAAAAGGCAATGCCAAACATGTAAAGATTAAAAGCAAACCCGCAACAGCTTCTTGACCCGTCCAAATCACTTCGGCATCCATGTTTTTCAAAGCGAATGAATCTTTAGCTGCCAAGGATTTTAGTATGGCAATATGTTGACCAATAAAAGGAACGGCTGCAATGACAATGCCTAATAATACGCCTACGAAAATGGTTGAAACTTTGACCCATTTAGCTATTTGACCATTGTTTTCTATAAAACTTTTAATCGTAACAGCTGATAAAAATGTCAACGGCAAATAACACATCGAACTGTAATGCACTATTTTAGATTGAACGATGCTGAATAATATCAAAACAACCCAAAACAAAACCTTCATCCAACGCGAGAAATTAACGTTTTCTCCAAAGAAATTGTACCCCCTCAGTAAAGCGCGCAAAGCGAATATGGATGCAGGAAAACAACCAAAAAACAAGACGACAAAGTGATAACCAAAGAAACCGCCATGCCCCGCGTCTTCTGTTTGGGCTAAACGTACTGTATAGATTATAAATTCATTGACAAACCACGTCCCATTTTTTAAGATTTCAATGCCGAACCATAACAAGGCTGTTAAGAATGCAATGCAACCAAAAACAAAGAATCGTTTTATTTTCAAAATACTTAACTCCTTGAAAATGAGTAATTTAGTTACCCAAGTTAAAGCTAAAATGAGAAAACCAACGGGACCTTTTGTCAAAATTGCCAAACCTGAAAAGATGCCACCAATTATTAATGACGCATTTTGAATGATGAATGATGAATGTTTTTGCTGTTCTGCATTGGTTACTTTTTCATCTTTAATTAAAAAAATGAGCGATAGAAAAATGAATATATTGAACCATGGGTCAATGATGCCAGTCTTGAAATACAATTGCGGTAAAATAGAACCGATGTAAGCCCATACCCACACCCAACCAAAGGTTTTATCATACAACCGTTTGCCTAAATTGTAGATAACCAATAACGTTGTGATGCCACAGACCGCATTGGGCAAACGGGCAGCAAATTCATTTATCCCAAAAAAGTGCATCGAAATGGCTTGAAACCAAATGAAAAGTGGTGGTTTTTCCCAAAAAGGCGCAAAGTTAATTTGTGGGCGCAAGTAATCACCAGTTGCCAACATTTCCCTTGCACACTCTGCGAAATTAATTTCATCCCAATCGAAAAGATGTACATGTCCTAAAAAGGGCAAAAAAAATAGGGCGGCAAGAATAGTGATAAAGAGGTAATTCCAATCAATATTTTTTATTTTCCCCATTTTCTCAATTGATTTAACAAGGCGCGAAAGTCTTTGGGTAGTTCAGATTCAAAATTAATGGGTTCATTACTGAGGGGGTGCTTGAAACTCAAGCGAAAAGCATGAAGAGATGTGCGTTTCATCAAAGGCATCTCTTCCTCTGTGAATTTTCCAACTTTAAATTTGTTTTTAATATCATGTCCAAAAAGTGCTGTTCGTCTGCCATATAGCGTATCGATGGCTAAAGGATAGCCCAAACTTTGAAAATGTACGCGTATTTGATGCGTACGTCCTGTCCGAATATCTGCCTCCACAAGCGTAAAATGTTTAAACCGTTCGGTCACTTTAAACAAAGTCAAAGACGCTTTCCCTTTTTTAGCAACGGTCATTTTGCCTGGAATGGTCGGATGTTCAGCGATGGGTCTGTCAATTTCGCCTTCCTCTTGGTGCATCACGCCATCAAGTAAAGCGAGGTAAATTTTCTGTGTTTCGTGGTTTTCAAATTGAAGCGATAAATGCCGATGTGCTTCTTCATTTTTTGCAAAAACAATAATACCCGAAGTTTCACGGTCAAGTCTATGTACAATGAATACTTTTCCAAATAATTGATTTAGTTCTGCATACACACTCGGTTTAGTATGATCAAACCTATCAGGAATGGTTAAAAGATTTGCGGGTTTATTGACGACAATGATGTGGTCGTCTTCGAATATAATATCGGGTTTTGCCATGATTTTCAAAATAATGCGTGTGTTATTAAAATGGAGGCAAAAGTAACTTTATCAAAGTATATTTTTTTTATTCAAAAATAAAATGAGAAAGAAAATTTTGGCGGATTAATATACGACAAGTCGTTACCGCAAGTTTACCACAATAAAAAAAAATTCGAAGAAATTTAAAAATATTGAAAGCCTTAAAAAAAATTACGACTGCCTTTAAAGGATAGAATAAATAAAGCTATCACTCCTCTCGCTAAAATCTTGGCAATTGAATAATCTTCTTCTCAAATTGCAACAAATAGATTTTTATACGCATTAAAGTTTAGTGACGCAACCTTTTTTTGGTAATCACAGTCTCCAAGATGTAATACTTGGATGAAAATTGACCGATGTCGGTATTTCTTCACTTTTAGCATATTCGATAAATCAATCCACATGAAACGTAAATTTTATGTCTTTTTGTTCACATTCCTTTCAGTTATAACTGCGTTTGGGCAACGCACATTTACCATTAGTGGCTATATTGAAGATGCCGCTTCAAGCGAAAAATTGATTTCAGCTGCTCTTTTAGAGGCACGTTCAAAAGCGGGTGTGGTTTCAAATACTTACGGCTTTTATTCGCTCACACTTCCCGCAGGGGCGGTTGAATTGACGGCTTCTTATGTTGGTTATAAACCTATACAATTGGATTTCAATCTTCGAAAAGATACGGTTGTCACATTCAAACTTGCCGAAGGCGATGAGATTAGAACCGTAGAAATTTCAGCAAAAAAGCAAAACCGCATTGAAAATCGCGTACAAATGTCGCAAGTTGTAGTGCCAATTGAGCAAATCAAGAAGATTCCCGCACTTTTGGGCGAAGTTGACGTTTTGAAAGCCTTGCAATTACTACCAGGTGTTCAAGGCGGAACAGAAGGGACAAATGGCTTATATGTACGTGGTGGTAGTCCCGATCAAAACTTGATTTTGCTGGATGGTACGCCTGTTTACAATGCCTCACATTTAGGAGGTTTCTTTTCCGTGTTCAATGGCGATGCTGTCAAAAACGTCACCTTAACGAAAGGCGGTTTTCCTGCGCGTTATGGAGGTCGTTTGTCTTCTGTTATCGAAATAGATATGAAAGAAGGTAATATGAAAGAATTTCACGGCGAAGGTGGTATTGGTATCGTTGCTTCGCGGCTGACACTCGAAGGTCCGATTTTGAAAGATAAAGTGTCATTTATGATTTCAGCCCGTCGGACGTATTTAGATGTTATTGTGAAACCTTTTTTACCTACAACTCAAGTAACCGATAAAAAAAGTGCCAAAACGGGAACCCAAGACATAACCTTGGCACTTTATTTCTATGACTTGAATGCTAAAATCAATTGGAAAATAAATGACAAACATCGTTTGTTTTTAAGTGCTTACAATGGTTTGGATATTTTCAAAAATGGCATCAAACGCACCGAAACAAACGGAAATTATAACACAACATCAAACGGTATTGATTGGGGCAATCTGACAACTAATTTTCGTTGGAACTACTTGATTTCCAATAAGTTATTTGCCAATACAACACTTATTTCCAGTCGCTACGGCTTTAGTACTGACTTTTCAAGCGAATCAAGACGCGATACAGCGATTAAATTGAGGAGTGCCAAATACAACTCTGGCATTAATGATTTGGGTATTAGAACTGACTTGGATTTTGTGCCCAATCCAATGCACCGCATTCGTTTTGGCGTAGGCGCAACACAGCATATTTATACGCCGGGTGTTTTGCAATTTGAATTGCAAGATAAATTAGGAAAGATTGATACAACTGTTGGTAGTGCCGTTACAAAGTCTTTAGAATCATGGGTTTATGTCGAAGATGAATTAAATTTAGGGGCGTTGAAAGTCAATGGCGGATTTCATGCTTCGGCGTTTTCGGTGGAAGGCAAGACGTATAGTTCAATCCAACCACGTTTGAGTGCTAATTATTTGTTGAAAAACGATTGGGCAATTAAAGCGTCTTTTGCAACAATGCAGCAATATATCAATTTATTGACCAACGAAAATATTGGTTTGCCCACTGACTTGTGGGTGCCTTCGACGGCAAAGATTCAGCCGCAACAATCGCAACAAATTGCCATTGGTACGGCTAAAACGATTAAAAATGAATACGAATTTAGCGTTGAAGCCTATTACAAAACAATGAATAATGTGATTTCCTATCGTGAGGGCGCGAATTTTTTAGGAGTTCAAACTGCTTGGGAAGATAAAATTGTACAAGGTAAAGGCAAGGCTTATGGTTTAGAGTTCTTTATTCAGAAAAAAGAAGGCAAAACAACGGGCTGGATTGGCTATACTATTTCGAGAAACTATCGTCAGTTTGATGCCATTAATTCGGGCATAGAATATCCGTTTAAATATGATCGCCGACACGATATAAGCGTTGTCGTATCGCATGAGTTTTCAAAGCGTTTTTCCTTGACAGGTTCTTGGGTTTATGGTACAGGAAACTCTATTACATTGGCTACCAATGACTTCCCTTTGATTGTTCGCAATAATACGAATATCAACCGCGATTCCAGAACACTCGTAGAAGTGGCAACAGTGGGTGAAAAAAATGCTTATAGAATGCCCGCTTATCATCGTTTGGATGTGAATCTGGAGTTTATCAAAAAGAAAAAACGCTTTACACGCAAATGGAGCGTTGGTGCGTACAATGCTTATAGCCGTGCCAATCCGTTTTACATCATTAGAGATGAAATTGATATTACAAAGCCTGATGGTTCAAAGGGTACGCAAGCTGTTTTCAGACAAATATCGTTATTTCCAATTATTCCGTCCATCACTTATGGGTTTAAATTTTAAATTTTAAAACATTCAATAAATGAAAATTTTTAGATACACAATCTTCGCATTCAGTTTATTAAGCCTTGCCGCTTGCACCCAATCGCAATTGAGTAACTATTTTACGCCCGTTGTGGATATCGACATTCCTGACCATATTACCAAGTTAGTTGTTCAAGCCGAATGGACGGCGGGTAATGATTCATTAGCCGTTATGGTGAGTAAGAGTCGGGGGGCGTTAGATACCACGTTTTACAACAATACCGGCAAATTTGATACAGTTGGGAATGCCAAAGTAGAGCTACTCAAAGACGGAAAACTGGTCGCTACTTTACCTTATTACCGCGATGGATTTCACTATTTGCGTGGTGGGCATATTTTGGACACAACCGTTGGTGTGAATTATACCTTGCGTGTCAGTTCACCAACCTTAACAACCATTGAAGCAACACAAAGCACCCCAAAAGCGGCAAAAATTCGTAGTGTTGCCTTCCATAAAAATGGTGCAACTAGGAGCGATCCATTGGATTTGTTCGATGGCAAACCCAAAAGCAAAATAGTAGATGAGTTCGTGATAGAATTTGACGATGTGCCAAATGTGGCTAATTTCTATGCGGCTTATGCCGTTTTAGAATCCACAACAGGACAAATACAACGCTTTGATTTGGGCAGTTTAGATGACATTGCGGAATCTAATATGGTGAGAGACAATACTTTTCAAAATAAAACATTTACTTGGCGTTTGTGGAGTCAAAAGTTTAAAAGTGGCAAAGACGGTATCAATACAGGCGACAAAATCACCTTTTATTTGCGTTCCATGACAAGCGACCAATATTTGTTCCGTCGCTCGCTTGACTTGTATCGGCAATCTGATAATTTCTTTTCTGAACCCGTTATTTTGCACACCAATGTCAAAAATGGTTTTGGTATTTTCACAATGCAATCCATTTCAATGGCTACATTAAAGATTCCATAGCGGACAATATTTTAATAATAAGGCTTAATTCTTCCTAAAAAATGCCCCTTTTGTAATAACATACTGAGGGGGGTATTAAAGTATGATGACACAACCTTTTTTGATAGTCGCAGTCTCCATTACATAAGAATTAGACGAAATGACCGATATTGATATTTCTTCACTTATAGCAGGTTGTCGGGCAAATAATCGTCAAAGCCAACAACAACTGCACAAGCACTTTTACGCTTATGGTGTAAAGGTCTGTACACGCTATTTGTCGAATGAAGCCGATATTCGGGCGGTTTTGAATGAGGCTTTTTATAAGGTTTTTACAAAAATTGAACAGCATACGCCCGAACAATCTTTTAAGGCTTGGTTTAGTCGAATTGTTACAAACGCTGCGATTGATTATTTGAAAAAATACAAATTCAATCAAAGCCACAATGAATTGTCATCGGCGGAGACTATCGAAACAAGCTCCGAAGTTTTCAACGACATGAGCGAAAAAGAAATTTTGGGTATTGTTAAATTGCTGCCCCCCATGTATAGAACGGTTTTTACATTATACGCTGTCGAGGGTTTTCAACACAACGAAATTTCGGAGATGCTTAATATTACTGTTGGCACGTCAAAATCTAATTTTTCTCGTGCCAAAGTAAAACTTAAAGAACTTTTGGAACTGCATAATATCGAACGATATGGAAAATAATAATTTACATTCATTTTTATCTGATGATGATATGGACTATTCAGTACCTTATCAAGAGTCAGATTTTCACGCAGTCGCTCTACGGTTAGATGTGCGAGACAAGCGTTTAACACTATTTTCATGGCTAAAATGGGGAACTTTTGCCTTTGCTTGTGCCTTAATTGGAGCCGCAACAATGTATGTTTTGCTTGATTCAAAAATTGAAAATTTGAATCAAGCAATCGGACAACTCAAAAATGCACCTATTCAATATAAACATGATACGGTTGTTGAAAAGCAATTGGTTTTTAAACATGATACTATTTATCTGAAAATATTTGAACAAAATACTTCAATTCCGATGTATTCAAAACAGGGCAATATTGAGCCTGTTTTGACAACTTTACCCAATTCTACAACGATTCAAACAACAAATGACGTTCGTTCTGATTTTACAAATAATACAAAATCGCCTAAAAATGATTTACCAAAAACCGATAGTTTTTTAAAAAATAAGGCAAAAACAGAAGAAAGCGAAACAAATAATGTTCTTCAATTGAAGGATAAAAATGCTGATTTTGGCTTTTTACCAACCTTAAAAACCCAATTTCTACACTCGGTGAATGTAAAAGATACCGCTTCATTAACGGTTTTCCAATTTAAAAATAGCATTATTCCAGTCCAAACAAATCACCCTTTTCATATCTCAATTGGCGTCAAATATGGTTTTGTCTATCTCATTGACCCCTCAGTAATTGAACAAAAAAATAAGGCTTGGGGTGGTTATTTGGAATCCCCCATAGGCAAACGATTTAATATATATGGTCAAGCTGATTATTTTGAATTGAACTACAAAGCCACTCAGATAAAACAAGTTTTGGGTATTCCTTATAATGAGAGTCCTACGATAGAATATAAATTGTCGAAAATAGAAGCGAAACAAAAATATCTACGGTATGCACTTGGTACAACTTACGATTGGGTGCATTGGCGCATTTTACGGGCTTATGTAGGTATTGGTTTGTCGGGTTTAGCATCCTTAAAAAAAGAAAAACAAGAATACAAATATAAATATGACAAAAAAACAAGCGATGAAAAACGAGAGGTCGGATTAACAACCCAAGACAATATTTCGCAACCTAATTTTAATGCTTGGCAATTTAGATTAGGTGCGAGTTTCAGCCCTATTCGACAAACAAGTATTCGAGTTGAAGGCTCTTATTATAGACCGAGACAAACGGTTACGCACTTCAATCAGCATTATTTTGAAGTAAATTCGATTATTTCATTTAATTTTTGAGGTTACGCAACCAATTTTCAACAAAGACAGTCATCATGTTGATTAACGTTTACACGAAGTAAAAATATTTTTTTCACATTTTAAATTTTCATGGACAATGAATCAGATTAAAAATTTATTTGTAGTTATGTGCTTGATTATGACAGTCGTTTCATGCCAAAAAGAAGCATTAACTGAGGAAGCGGTCTTGACACAAGAGGCTATCCAAGCCTTAAAAACGGCTGTTCCTGATGCACAAGATATTACTTGGGCATTATACGAAACAAAACAATGGGATGCTGCCTTCAAGTCATCAACCCGCCCCGAATTAGGCGGCTTGACGACAACTGATGAAGGTATCATTGTGGAATTGCGTCGTGTTATCCCTTTTGATAGCATACCAAGAATTTCACGGGATTATTTGAATACGCATTATGGAGGTTACACGACTCTCAAAGCGGAAGTCAAAGACGAACATGGTCGAATCGAAGGTTATGCCGTGACTATTTTGTACAACACTAAGCGTACAAAAGTAGATTTTCTGGCAAATGGCAACTTCAAAAGTGCTAAAATTGAAGGTGGTCACGACCAAGACCAACGTGCAACTTTGAACGACTTGCCTGCCAGCATTCGTACTTATTTGACAAGTAATTATGCGGGTTTTATATTCACAAGTGCCGAAATCAAGCGTAAAGACGGTACGGTCAAAGAGTACAAAGTTGAAATCAGTTCCAATGGTAAAAAAATTACGCTCAAATTTAACAGTACGGGCGGTTTTGTAAGTGCCAAAGAAGAAGAAGACCACAACAACGGACAAGTTAATACGTCTGATATTCCGCAAAGCGCAAGAGATTATATTGCTGCCAATTACGCAGGTTTTATAATTGAAAAAGCAGAAAAGAAATCAGAAAACAATGTTGTGACTTACGAAGTAGAAATCAAAAACAATATAACAAGAGAAGAGAAAAAGTTAGTTTTCAATAGTGCTTGGGTTTTTGTTCGCGTTAAATAAGCATTTTATAATCTTATGAATTTAATAAAAAAGCTGTTAATCAATTGAGTTTGATTAGCAGCTTTTTATATTTTGGCATAATTTAGAAAAAATAGTCGTGCAAATAGATTCAATCTCAATAAAAACTACAAACTTCAAAATAGAGAAAGATTTGTAACTACACAGGTAGAGTGAAATAAAATAAAATATTGGATAAAGAAAAAAGTTATACCTTAGATTGATGACAGAACAAGAAGAAATATCTTTA
>JAYTUQ010000101.1:0-9099 GCA_043744455.1 Saprospiraceae bacterium
ACCGTCGTTTTTGGTATTGCCATTGACGATAGTATTCACTTTTTATCAAGTTTCAATATCAATCGTTCAAAAGGTCAGAATGTGGATACGGCTTTGCGAACAACACTTTTAGAGACGGGTAAACCCGTTTGTATCACAACAATCATTCTATTTTTCGGCTTTTTGGTGATGATTTTTTCTATTCACCCCCCCTCTGTCGTCGTCGGAAAATTGATAGCTGTTACGCTTATTACAGCTTTGATGAGTGATTTATTTATCAATCCTGTATTGCTGCGATGGTGGATAAAGGATAAAGATACCGTTTAAACATGTATTTTTGGCTTTACGAGAAACACTTGAGTTATAGCGTTTTTATGCTTTCTCAATAGTAAAAATTAGTTTTTTGCCATAAAAAGGATGTATTTTGCCGATTATACATTATTTAAGTAGAATACATTTTCTATTTTTGAAAAATTTCATCCTTAAAGCCTTCTCAGAACTTTTTTACAAAAACACATTTTTCCATGGCGCCGACTATGAAATTAACATTAAAACAAAATTTTTATGTTTAAAAAATTCAGTATTTTACTTATTGCTCTGACATTGACATTAACCGCTTGCGACGAATTACAAAAAGCAGCAACGACAATTTTGACGCAACAAGTCCTGTCAAATGAGGATATTGCCAATGGATTGAAATCTGCGCTTGACATCGGAATTGCGAATGGGTCTGATGTTTTGTCGCAAAAAGGTGGTTTTTTTAACTCATCGTATAAAATTCTTTTGCCGCCTGAAGCCCGTAAAATCACAGATAGGTTGCAAGCTATTCCTGGATTCAATAAAGTTGAAGACATTATATTAGAAAAAATTAATGCTGGAGCAGAAGATGCGGCTGCCAAAGCCAAGCCTATTTTTGTCAATGCCATCAAGCAAATGACGTTCACAGATGCCTTAAACATATTGATGGGCGACAAAAATGCTGCGACGCTTTATTTGAAAAAGACAACTTACGACCAATTGTATGTCGCATTTAATCCTGTCATTATTACTTCATTAGACAAATTTGATGCGCGCAAATATTGGGGCGATGCGGTGAATACCTATAACAAGATTCCGTTTATCACTAAAGTGAACCCAAGTTTGGATGATTATGTGACCACCCAAGCCTTGACGGGTTTATTTTCGATGGTAGAGCAAAAAGAATTGTCGATTCGTACCATTAAAGGAGAACGTGTGACTGATTTGCTGCGAAAAGTGTTTGCTAGGCAAGATGTACAGTAATTTTTGATTTAAAATAATAGGCAGAAGACGTTAGGGTATATTTAGTCCTAACGTCTTTGTACTTCTTGTCTTAATTCCGCTCGTTTTTTTCGCTATATCGAATAAATTTGTTTGCTTTGCATAAACATTATGTTACCGAATGAATCAACAGCACCCTTGATGCCTTTGGCTTCATCAAGCTGAAAGCATGACAGTATCTGCTTACAAAATTAACCAAACTATTTTACAGACTAAAGGAGAAAACAACCGCTATGCAAAACTTAAATGACTTACGGCATTTTTACAATCACACCATCCATCCCGAATTAATACGAATGGAACGGCAGCGACATCATTTGTTAGCCGTTATGGGCACTGCTTTTTTAACGATTTTGGGCATCATTTTCCTACAATTTTACCTCAATATCCTTGTTTTGACCCTTGTATTAATCATTCCACTCGTCCTTTACATCACGTACATGTTCAATGAATGGGAGAGTTTTCGTGCAACTTTTAAACCAAAAGTTGTCACTTTATTGCTTGATTTCATTGACAATGACGTGACATATAATGTGCCTTTAAAATACATGGAAAAGGCTTCTATTTCGCCCGAAGTCTTTCAAGCCAGCCGATTGTTCAACTCTGCCGCGCCCGATTATGTCGGTGAGGACTATATAAAAGGCGAAATGGGCGAATTAGATTTTGAGATGAGTGAGCTATCTGTCAAGGAGTTTTCACCCGTTCGCAATCGGCTCGATGATGTGTTTCGCGGTGTTATGCTTCACGCCCGTTATCGTCGAGAAGTACAGCCCGAAACAGGCGAAATCCTCGTTTTACCGCGCCATGAGCGTCAATTTTTATCAAAAACCATCAAATCTTTTACCGCCAAAGGCGGACGACAATTTGATACCCTCACGCAAAAATTTACGCAGACTTTTGTCGTTTACTCAACAGCAAATGCCAATACACGCGGTTTTTTGTCAACCGAAATGCAAGAAGCGATATTAAATTATCGAAATAAAGAAACAAAAGAGGTGTATATTTCATTTATAGGAAGCGACATTTATATTGCTGTTGCACAAGAAAAAGACTTGTTAGAACCCGCTTTATGGCAGTCAAATGTCAGTTTTGACCTCATTAGAGAATATTACGAAGATTTGACGTTGTTATTAAGTATTGTTTTAGATATTGATGCTAACAATTAAAGTTTTGGGTTTTAGTTTTTGGTTTATGACTAAAAACCCAGCAGTAAAAACTAAAA
Source organism: Saprospiraceae bacterium (assembly GCA_043744455.1). GTDB lineage: Bacteria > Bacteroidota > Bacteroidia > Chitinophagales > Saprospiraceae > JAAFJT01. The sequence goes on from JAYTUQ010000101.1 coordinate 2,501, forward strand.
TCACCCGTATAAAATGTTGAAAATCAGAAATTTATCCTTATTTTTTATCCTAATTGGATTTATAGGGAATCTCACACTTCCCGCACAACAAACTGTAGCAATAGAGGTGACCCCCTCAGTATCGCAAACTGAAAATGCCTTATTGTGGGAAATCAGCGGTAAAGATTTGAAAAAACCATCTTACCTCTATGGCACTATTCACATGATACCCAAAGCCGACTTTTTCTTGAGCGATGCCGCCAAAAATGCCATTGCTGCCAGCGAAAAAGTGACTTTTGAAATAAATATGAAAGATATGAGTAATCCGATGGCGCTCATGGGTGTGATGATGAAAGCGATGATGCCCAATGGTATGCGTCTCCGTGATTTGATTTCTGCAGAAGATTTTACGATTGTCAAAAACCGATTTGACTCACTCGGGTTACCAATGATGATGTTGGATCGCATAAAACCCATGTTTTTATCCGCAATGGTGGATGGCGATGGGGCACAAATGAATCCTTTAGACACCACATCAACCGACCAAAAGACAGTTTCTTATGAGTTTGAAATCATGCATATCGCTGAAAAACAGAAAAAAGAGTTTGGTGGTTTAGAGACTATGGATTTCCAAATGGGCATTTTTGACTCCATTCCATACAAGGCACAAGCTGAAATGCTCGTCAAATCCATCAAAACAGGTTCAAAGGAAGGAGACAGCGAATTCAGTAAAATGGTAGAAATGTATAAAGCACAAGACATTGAAACTATGGCAACTATGCTCAATTCAAATGACGAACCTGGGGGGCTTGGACAATATGAAACACTACTGGTGACGACTCGAAACCTCAACTGGATTCCATTGATGGCTAAAAGTATGGCACAAAAACAAACTTTTTTTGCGGTTGGTGCAGGACATTTGGGTGGTCAAAAAGGCGTCGTTTCTTTGCTTCGCAAAGAAGGATATACATTGAAACCATTAAAGTAGTATAAAAATAAATATTTAAAAAAGACGGCGTGACGACAAACACGCCGTCTTTTTTGTATCTATATACATCGCAATTCCGTTTAGTGATGTTTCTGTGAATTCTTATGCTCATTTTTGAGCTTAAAAATAATGGTGTATGGTAACTTTACGACAACTCATTTTTCTTTTTTGTTCTATTTTTTTAATACAAAATATTGATTGTCAAAATATTACATCTACCAACGATGCAGGTGCATTGAGTGGTAGTTTGCAAGCCAATGGCAATTTTTATATACGTGATTCTGCGATTGGGGCAGCCAATATCCCTCAGTATGACCATCAATTGGTGGGGGCAGATGCTTGGTTAACGCTTAATTATACACATAGCGGCTATGATATAGGCGTTCGATTCGATGTTTTTAATAATTCGCAACTCTTAAATCCGCGTGAATCCTATTCTGCCAACGGCATTGGACGTTTTTATCTCAAAAAACGAGTACATGATTTGACGATTTATGGGGGTTATATCTACGACCAAATCGGTTCAGGTATTATTTATCGCAGCTACGAAGACCGTCCCTTGGGCGTTGACAATGCGCTTGTAGGCATCAATTTGGACTATCAATTGGGTGAATATGGACATATTAAAGCCTTTTCGGGTAGGCAAAAACAACAATTTGATTTTTATAAATCAACTATAAATGGGCTAAATACTGAGGGGTTCTTTTCTGTTAAAAATGTGTCGTTCGCACCCGGTTTTGGCATCGTTCACCGCACGTTGGACGACGAAACGGTCAATCAAGTTGTCTCTGCTTTGGCGACTTATACAAAGGCAGATAGTATTGGCGCAAAATACAATACGTTTGCTACAACAATTTATAACACATTGTCGGTGGGTAAATGGACATGGTATGCGGAAGCCGCTTACAAAACAGCAGAAGCTATATTTGATTCGAATGCACCAAAAGTTAACCGCGACGGGTCATTGACTGAAGGAAAATTTGTAAATCGTTCAGGGTCAGTTATTTATAGCAATATCAGTTTTGCTACTGAGGGGGTCGGTATTACACTTGAAGGTAAACGGACGGATGGTTTTACGTTTCGTACAACACCTTTTGCAGTTTTAAATCGCGGCATTATTAACTTTTTACCACCTATGAGTCGGCAAAATAATTATAGATTGACCACCCGTTATGTCCCTGCTACTCAGGAGTTGGGCGAGCAAGGCGTTCAATTAGACATTAAATTAGCCCCAACTGAAAATTTGAATTTTGATATCAATGTCTCGAATATTACAACTTTAAAAAACACCTTATTATATCGTGAAGTTTACGTCAGTTGTCTCATCAAAAAAGAAAATACAGACATCACATGGGGGCTTCAATTGCAAACCTATAATCAACAAATATATGAAGTGAAGCCACAAGTACCTAATGTTCAAACAGTTACGCCTTTTGTTGAATTGCGAAAAAAGCTAAATGATAAAAAATCATTAAAATTTGAACTCCAATATATGAACACAAAACAAGACTATGGTTCATGGCTGTATGGCGGTGCAGAATTGAGCATTGCACCCAAATGGTCGTTTTCAGCAAGCGATATGTGGAATATTGTACCTAAAAAAACAGCCAAAGCCTTGCACTACCCCAACCTTTCAGTGGCATTCACACATGAATCCAATCGCATAACAGTGAGTTATGTCAAACAAGTGGAAGGCGTGGTTTGCACAGGTGGTATTTGCCGATTAGAACCAGCGTTTAGCGGCGTGAAAGTTGGGGTAACATCGGTGTTTTGAAATGGTGGATTGGTTATTAGTTATTGGTCAATTGGTTATTGGTCAATTAGTTATTGGTCAATTGGTTATTAGTCAATTGGTTATTGGTCAATTGGTTATTGGTCAATTGGTTGATTAGTTAGTGACCAATAACTAATCAACCAATTGACCAATAACTAATAACCAATCACCCATACAACTCATAATGTACTTGTGATTTATCAAAACTCAAATCAATAATGAGTTTTGCGACGGCATCGTCAATCATATTTGACCAACCACAGATATAAAAATCCACGTCTAGACGCGCGTTTTGATACCCCTCAGTATAAATGCTGTGCACATAACCTTTGTGACCTGACCAATCGGGGTCGCGAGACAAAGCCACATCGTATTTAAAACCCGATAAGTTTTTTTCAAAAAACTCAAACTCATCACGAAACAAAATGTCGCGCTCATAACGTGCACCAAAAATCAAATGAATATTGCGATGAGGTATATTTTGGTTATAAATATCCCAAATCATGCTACGAAAAGGCGCAACACCCGTACCTGTGCAAATAAAAACGACATCTTTATCGGCTATCGGTTGCCGTAAAGTAAAAGTGCCGTCAGGACCTTTAAATCGGATGGGCGTGCCAATTGTCGCTTCATCAAAAAGGAAAGTAGAACCACCCGTTGATTTATCTAATTTGACAATAGAAAACTCCAATTCACGCGCTTTTAGACTTGCCTCGTTTTGCCCCACAATAGGCGCATTGGCAATCGAATAACTCCGCCACCGTTTGAGCCTTTTTTCCGAAATCGGCAAATCCATCGTGACAAATTGCCCTGCTTTGAAGTTAATCGGCTCATCGCCATGCACTTTTAATTTGAATAGACGCGTCGTCTTGGTTTGTTCTTTTATACTGACAATTTCGCTATCATACCATTTCCACATAATGTACAATTGACTTAAAACGTAAAAAATTAATAACATTAAAAAGACTAAAAACAACTTTAATTGACACTTTGTAGCGTAAAGTAATTGAAAAAAACGACTAAAAGAGTCATTTTCGTTTATTATTAAATGAAAATTAAGCTATTTAGTTTTGCAATGTCATCAAATTTAAAATCATATTTTTAATGAAATACCCCCCTCAGTAAAAAACCATTGAAACTGTTATTTAAAAAATTGTTGATTTACATAGTCGGGATAGTTCCAAGACAACCAGGAATAGGTTTTTTGCTCGGCTTCAAAAATATTTTTTTTCTTATTTATAATGGTTTTCAAATAGGCTAAACGCTCCTCATCATTTGAGAACGTATTGGCATATGTACGGGATTCACTATCGGGAAAAGGTTTGGAAGGCATTTTAGACGCCAAAAGTTCCGTGTTGCTATAAAGTAAATAGAGGTTTTTATCAGACACATCCTCTACTAAAAAACGAACGTCGATAGCGCCACTTCGTGCAGGTACATTGATATTGAATTTGGTTATAAAAACATCCCAATTAATCAAAGCGGCGGCAAATAAAACTGCGTATATGGCATAACTGCTTTGGCATATAAAGGAAAAAAATGTGCGTTTTTCCTTGATTTTCAAATATAAAAGCCACAATCCATAGAGTGTCAATGTCAAAAAGATAAATACGCCAATCCGCTTGTACGCCAATCCGTAGTGATTGATATATTGACCATTTCTAATGCCAACTGACAAAGCAAGTACCGCATTTTGCACTAACCAAGCGGTGGTAGCCCCCCTCAGTAAAATGGGCTTTTTGCCTGCCTCATCAATGAAATTCAGGCTATCGCGGAACAGCCACAAAATGACTGAAATGGCTAACATAATCCCAAATATTAAAACAAACGTACCTTCGTGAACGTACTGTTTCAGTTCCATTGCCGATTTACCACTGACATCGCCAAACCAGACATATCGCACGTCAATGATGTTATTGATAAATAATAAAACATTAAGTGAAACAATCAAATTCAATGCGTTTCGATACATTAATGTATTATTTTCAAGATTTTCAGGTCGAACTAAGGTCTGGTTGTTTGCCGCATCTATTTTCTCAAAGTTAATCCAGTGCTGTTGCCAAAATGTTGCACCGACAATAAAAAAACCAAAACCAAAGAAAATGACGTGCCCTATATTGATGTCAAAAGATATATAATAAAACACTTGATGCCAGAATTGGCTTGATAATTCTGCAAATTTGGCATTAGCAGCAAAATAAATAAGGTAAAAAACGGGCACTATAAATACTGTGAGCAAGATGCTACTCAATCGGTTAGCAATATTTTTTTGTCCCGCCCGTATCAGAACAGATTTAAACGCATTGAAAAAATTGGCAGGTACAGCTAACCCATTGGAAAAATATTGAAAGCAGGCAAACCCCCAAAAACGCAATTCCCTTTGTTGTATCAATCCAACCATAGCAAAAAAACTAAAAATATGTATCACTATGACTAATACTGAATTATGCCAAACGATGAGCAATGCAGCGAATAAAGTGCCAGCCGTAGTGATTTTTACTGAGGGGGTCAAAAAAGCTTCTTTGTTGAGTATCCACAGGATGGTTACAATAAAAATGTCGAATAATAAGACGTTTATACCTGGTTTTTCATTCCAAAAAAATAAATTGAAAAGAATAGCACCGAACAAAACGGCAATGGACGGAAAAGAGGATTTCTTCATAAGAATAACTGATTTTTATTGAATATTAATGAATTAATTGTTTTACAATTTTCAAATTACTTTGAAATTCAAAGTTTAAGTGTAAAAAAAATCTATCCCAGATTTTTTAACAAGTTTTCTAATGCGGTTAAATGGTCACTAAAAGCTTTTCGACCTAAATGGCTGGCTTGATATGTTGTTAAAGGTTTTTTGCCAACAAATTGCTTTTTCACTTCAATATAATCTTCTTTTTCTAACACTTTAATATGACTGGCTAAATTGCCGTCTTCCAATTCTAAGATTTCTTTGAAAGTGATAAAAGATACCCAATCATTAACCATGAGTATGGACATGATACCTAACCGAATGCGGTTATCGAAGGCTTTATTATTTATTTTTTGTAAAATATCTTTCATTTTTTTGAATAAACGTAATCCGCATTTAAGATTTCGCTGGCGTTACTTTTCGTATTTGTAATACATCACCACACCATATATAATGTGTAAAAACCCAAAGCCAATGACCCAAAATTCAAGTCCAAAACGCAATAAAAACATGGCGATGATTCCTAATGTGATTTCAACAAGTCCAAGATAATAGACATCCTGTAAGGTATATTTACTACCGTTGACGAGCGCAAGTCCATAAAATACAAGTGATGCTGGCGCAAGATACGCAACCGACCCATCCAATAACATGGCTAAACAAAACAAACCAATAAATCGGCTTGAACGTTCCATCAGTGCGCGTATTTCTCGGAGGTCATTGAGTTGGTCGTGAGTAATTGTCATTGTAAAATTTAATTTAAAAAGAACTTTGTTTCGCAAAGTTACTACTTTTCTCTCATTCTGCAAACTATTTTTTATAATTAGGTGTTCATACAAAAATGCAAAAAGTAGTACACAATTACTGAAAATAAAAAAAGAGGGTTTTTTGAAAATTGTTAACAACTCTGAAAGATAAATTGTAATTTTGCGTGTCTTTTAGAAAGTAGGTGGGTCTTTAGTGTGTATGACCCATTTTTCAAGCGATTTTAAAGCCTTTGATAGCGACCATTTTAAACATATAAAAATGCAAAAGAACTGATGCAATGAATAATTTAACTAAAAATAGAGGAAATATGTAACGACGATGTCCATACACGACTTACAGCCTCATTCATTGAGCAGAACTTTTGCCTACCACTTGACGTGTTGTAAGCAAAATTTTTTTTTATA
>JAYTUQ010000102.1:0-32302 GCA_043744455.1 Saprospiraceae bacterium
ATTTGGGTGGCTTCGACAGTGGTACTTATCTGGTTCGTTTCGCCGCCAAAGGCAAACGTGACTTGATGAAAAAGCTGATGATAGTTAAGTAAATTAATAGCTGGAAATAGTTCTTTATAAAAAAAACTCGCTTGCAATAGTTCTTCACTCGCTCGCAAGCCTCTCCAGAGGTGTAACATACTATCAAGCACGTCTCCGGCGTACGTAAAAGAATTAAGTTTTCTTAAACAACAACGGTTTACGTTCATACAATTATTGGTGCGCGATGGTTAGGTAATATGCATCGGCTTTTCTTTACCTATTTATGCGCAATAAAATAATAATTCTTAGAATGATTAAATTGGTCTTCAAAGGCTTCGATACTGAGGGGGGGCTTTGCGGTCAACCAATTATGCATGAGTGATACACACATATTATTTTTTTCAAAAAAAGTAAAAATTTGTCGCGGTGTTGTGCCATAGACATCAGATGCACCGAGACCATGCTCAAAAACGATGATGGGTTTGCAACGGTTGATGGTCTTTTGCGCGCCTTCCAAAACAAGCATTTCTGCGCCTTCTACGTCTATTTTGATGAAATCTATGGTTTTATCAAGCGGAATAATATTGTCCAATAATTCAGTACGAACGGTGATTGGGGTGTCTTCTTCATTCGGTCTGTCGTATCGGCGGCGTAAAATACCGCTGTACGATGGATTTGAAACGACATAATTAAAACTCGTTGTGCCTGATTCACGGCTCAAAGCGACATCATAAAAATGGCAATTGGGCGGGTAATTTTTTTTAATTAAATCTCTATAAAGGTTCGGTAAAGGCTCAAAACAATCATGTTGTCCTTCAGGTGCAAATTTCAAAATGAGGTCAAGCATTTCCCCTTTATGGCAACCGACATCAATACAATTTGAGTCCTGTCTGCATATGCGTTTCAATATTTTTACTGTTTGGGCATCATATTGTTGGTTTTTTGTAAAGGCAAATGGCAGTTTTTTTAAAAGCGATTTTATATAGGAAAGCATTGATTTTCAATATTATGTAGGCGAGAATAAAGTTGGTCAAGAGAGTTTGTGTTCTAAATGAAGCACATTATAAATTGGTATTCACTTTTTGTTTTTCTAAATGAGACTCATAAGCAGACAGTACATGAGCAGCTATTTCTAAACTATCGAAATGGTCAATAGCGAACCGACGGGCTTGTTTGCCGATACCCCTCAGTAAATCGGGACGTTTGCGACAAAATTCTATTTTTTCAATAAAATCATAATCAGAATTGGCAATTAAAACTTCTGCACCGTCTTGCGCGGGAATACCTTCTAAACCCATAGATGTGGTGAGGACAACACGCCCTAACATCATGGCTTCTAAAATTTTAACCCGAATACCCGAACCACTGAACAGAGGCACAATGGCGACAGAATGTTGATTCATAAACGCTTGAGCATCAGGCACTTCGCCATGAAATACAACATTGTTGGCTTTTAGGTTTTTTAACCAATACGGTGCATTTCGCCCTGCAATATGCAGTTGGAAATGAGGTTTTTGAGGATTTTGATGGGTGGATATTTGAGACCAAACTTTGTCTAAAAACCAACGCAACCCTTCTTGATTGGGCATCCAATCGAGTGCACCAATAAATCCGAGTGTAACAGGACGTGAAAAACTTGTGATATTAGGTGCATAATCACGGCTGTGCAAACCAACAGGCGTAACAACTGAAGTGCCATGAAAACCCAATAACCTAAAAATGCGTTGGTCTCTTTCCGTAATGGGCAAAAGGATGTCGCATTTGTTGGTGTTTTCGAGTTCAAAACGGCGGAGTTTTTTATTTAAAAAATTGAGATACCAACGTTTAGGTAAAAAATTTGTCACTTCAGCGACTCGTTTCCAGATTTCATGTTCCACATTGTGCGAACGCAGCGCAATGACAGCATTTGAATTTTGTCGGATGATGTCAATATAAGGTGCTAAAAAAACGGTTTCAAGTTGCACAACATCAAATTCCTCCCCCCTCAGTATATCAACTAATTTTTTTGAAAAATCGTCACTGATAAAACGTGTGACGTGATAGGATTCCTTTTCGAATAGGTTTTTGAATGCACCTAGAGCGGTGATATGATTGTAAATAGGTACATCATGCACGGCTGTATAGATTTTTTTGAATTCTGCGGGTAATGCTGCGACATTAACAGGGTGTTTACTCGTGTTCATCGTTAACAATGTCACTTGTGCCCCCAAAGCAGTAAGTGATTTGCTCAAAGTATTAATAGCAATGACCTCGCCGTCTTTAGGAGGGAAGGGGAATTTCTTGCAAAGTTGTAAAATCTTCATATACGTTGTTTACAAACAAATAAGTTTGGTTGATTTGGTCATTCGTCTCATGGCAAAAATAATTGTTGTGTTTGACACAACGTTTTTTTTTAGAAAAGATTGAATCAAAATAAAAAAAAATAAAAAAGTCGTCTTGATTTTAGCAAGACGACTGATATTTGAAGAATACGGTTAGATTTTTCCACAAAATCAAACCACTTTGTCGGCGCAGCTTGAGGATGCAAAAGCTTCTGGTTTAGCTTTAAAAGTAAAGCCCATGCCCAAAATATAGCCCATTGCTTCTTTTAAAGCGACATTTGACTGAAAATAGGGATCGGTATTAATATCCGCATGAACTTCCAGAGCGATGTCGTATTTGTCCAACAAGGAACAGAGAGCATAAGCCACTTCTACAGACTTATTGACTTCAGTTATCATGCGTTCACGCAGACTCATCGCTTTTTTACTGAGGTCGTGGTGAATAAACATAAATCCGCCCTTACGTTCTCGCAAGAATACAATAACAGTAGCGAAGTGAATATCTTCGCCGCGCACCTGTGAATCGGTGCCAATACAGACTTTCAACCGGTTGCCCAACGCCATTTCTTCGACGATTGTTCGCTCAACGGCTTCTTTTATGGGCAACTGGATGCGTTGTCCGTTGAGCCTACGCCATTCTTTTTCCATAGTCAAGAATTTAATGAATTTATCAATCTTATTTAATAATAATTGGTCATTTTGTCATAAAAGTAAATGAACATTTCAAATAACTCTGATAACTCGAAGTTAAGTTTTTGTAAATAACTTATTTGCAAATTATAAAATTTTGAATGAAACCGATTTTAATAACATCCTTTTGATAATAAAGTTCACATAGAGGGATGTGACATTTGTGTAGGCATAGTGAAATAAGGAAGGAATATATTAGGAGAATAGAATAGGGCATAAAAAAAACCGTCTCGGGAGCGAGACGGTTCCAAAACAACAAATTATAATCACATGAACTTTCAAAACCATATTTAGAGGGGATTTGGATTTCACTTTTAAAATGTTGTGAAAAAATCCCAGTTGAAAATAAGCACAAAAGGATATTAAATTAAACCTCGGTGACTGATTAACCAAACAAAGTTAGTTCTTTGTCTAAGAAAATACAAAGGATTGGTAAGGATTTCTTTTAATTGTAGCAACATTTATTTTAAAGCTATTTTCGTGCTTTCAATAAGATGTTGATAATTAATGATTTAACTCTGTTCTGCAATTATTTAAAAAAATGTGACACAGTAAATCTTAATAAATTGTTAATGCTTTTTTGTAGGCGAGGCATCCCTTTTTTCAAAAGAAAGCCTAAATTTAGCTTTTCATACGTTTTTAATCTTTTCAACACATTAAAACAAAATAAGTTTTATGAAATATAAAAGCATTTATGTTGCCGCTACTTCACAACATGTGGGCAAAACAACCTCAACTCTTGGACTTGCCTCAGCTTTTCGAAATAGAGGAATAAATGTGGGTTATTGTAAGCCTGTGGGACAACGTTACGTCCTTCACAATGGCTTAAATGTTGATAAAGATGTTATACTTTTTGCTGATTTATTAGGCTTTCAAGTTGACCCTGCTTTGCACAGTCCTGTGATTTTAGGGCCAGGGGCGACCTCTGAATACCTTGAAAACCCATTAAACTATCACTATGAAAAAGATATTCTTTTTGCCGCCAATGAGTTAAGCAACCGCCATGATTTGGTTATTTTTGAAGGAACAGGCCACCCAGGCGTCGGCTCTGTGGTGGAAATGTCAAATGCAGATGTGGCTAAACTCAACGGTTCGGGCTTAATTATGGTTGCTGAAGGCGGTATTGGCAATACGATAGATATGGTTAGTATGTGTCTCGAAAAATTTTATCACCTTGATGTACCTATTATCGGTGTCATTTTAAATAAAGTCATTGCCGAAAAACGATTAAAAGTGGAGTATTATGTCTCGAAATGGCTTCAAAAACAAAACATTCCCTTGATTGGCATTTTGCCTTTCGATAAATCCATGAGTTATCCAAATCTACATGCCATTACGGAAAGTGTGAAAGGTCGGGTAGAATATAATAAAGATAGGTTATTCAATACTGTCGAAGGCATCTTAGCGGGGTCATTAATTTCTAATGAAGAATTGCAGGATAAAAAACACAATACCTTGCTCGTCGTTGGGGCAACACGGCTTGATTTAGCTATTGAAGACACCAAGATAATAATGGAAACAAACGAGTGGACTCATGCACCATTTTCGGGTATTATAGCGACGGGCTACGGTGAATATAGCCCAGAATCAATTGAATTTATCGAAAAATTTAAAATCCCCCTTGTTAGAACCATGTTGGAAACCTATCCAGCGGTGCTGAAAATTTCACGTATTGAAGTAAAAATTAATTTGGAGACACCGTGGAAAGTTCAGCGAGCCGTTGACATGATAGAAAATAATGTTAGCCTTAATTATATTCTTGAAAAATCACAGATTTAAGCGTTTATACTGAGGGGGTGTCTGAACAAGTATAACTACATATTTGCACATTAATTTTTTATAAAAAATGAAACAATACGTTATTCACGCGCTTGATGGCACAGATTCAGAAGCATTGAATCGCCGATTATCTGTTCGCCCCGCCCATTTTGACAATATGTCACTTTACAAAGCAAAAGGCAATTTCATCTTAGGTGGTGCTATGCTCGATGGTTATGGGAATATGATAGGCTCAACAGTTGTTATGCAATTTGAGTCTGACGAACTATTCCAAGCATATCTCGATTCAGAACCCTATATTCTGAACAAAGTTTGGGTTGATATAAAGATTTATCCTTTCAGAACGGCGACAGTCTTGTTACCTTCTGAAAAGTAGGAATATAGGGCAAAATACACTGGGAAGTATTTTGTTCATATTTTACAAAGGAATATTTCCATGTTTCTTTTTTGGCAAATGCACCACTTTGTTTTCTAACATGGCAAACGATTTTATGAGTTTGCGACGGGTTTCACGTGGGTCAATCACTTCATCCACAAAGCCACGGGCGGCTGCACGGTATGGATTAGCGAACTTTTTGGCGTATTCCTGCTCTTTTTCAAGCAATTTTACTGAGGGGTCTTCTGCTTCTGAAATTTCTTTTTTGAAAATGATTTCAGAGGCGCCTTTCGCGCCCATTACCGCAATTTCGGCCGAGGGCCAAGCGAAATTCATATCTGCACCGATGTGTTTTGAGTTCATCACGTCATAAGCACCGCCGTACGCCTTGCGGGTAATCACGGTCAAACGTGGCACAGTCGCTTCACTAAACGCATATAAAAGTTTTGCGCCATTTGTAATGATACCATGCCACTCTTGGTCAGTACCGGGCAAGAATCCAGGCACGTCAACGAGTACTAAAAGCGGAATATTGAAGGAATCACAAAAGCGTACAAAACGCGCCCCTTTTTTAGAACTGTCTACATCCAAAACACCTGCTAACGAAGCAGGTTGATTGGCGACAATGCCAATAGAACGACCTGCGAGGCGTGCAAAACCGACGACGATATTTTCGGCATAATACTCATGGATTTCCATAAATGATTCATTATCAACGATTCCTGCAATGACTTGACGCATATCGTAAGGCTGATTGGGATTTTCAGGAATCAAAGCCGTCAATTCATCTCTATATTCGTCACCCATTTCGTAAGGATACGGAGGGGGTTTCTCCTCGCAATTTTGCGGCATATAAGAAATTAATTTTTTTATTTTTTCGATGCAATCGAGGTCGTTTGAAGCCGTCAAATGCGTTACGCCCGATTTTGTTGCATGGGTCATTGCTCCGCCAAGTTCCTCAGATGTAACTGTTTCATTTGTTACTGTTTTTACAACATTTGGACCAGTAACAAACATATAAGAGGTGTTTTCGACCATTAAAATAAAATCCGTCATGGCAGGAGAATAGACCGCACCACCCGCGCAGGGTCCCATAATTGCTGAAATTTGAGGTATAACACCTGACGACAACACATTACGATAAAAAATATCGGCATAGCCACCCAATGAATTCACGCCTTCTTGTATGCGTGCGCCCCCTGAATCGTTGAGCCCAAGACAAGGGGCACCATTTTTCATGGCTAAATCCATGATTTTACAAATTTTTTCAGCATGTGTTTCCGACAAAGAACCGCCAAAAACAGTAAAATCCTGTGAAAAAACATAGACCAAACGCCCATTCACAGTCCCATACCCAGTGATGACACCATCGCCATAATACTGTTCGTTTTCAAGCCCAAAATCAACGCTGCGGTGTGTAACCAATGCCCCAATTTCTTCAAAACTATCAGGATCAAGTAAAAAGTGAATGCGTTCACGAGCTGATAATTTACCTTTTTTATGTTGAGCGTCAATACGTTTTTGACCTCCACCCAATTTGGCGAGTTCTTTTTTCTCTTGTAGTTGAGCGAGTTCTTTTTCCATGGATATATTGGTTAATTATTTGGTAATCAATGATTTATAAAGATAATTTTATTTTAAAAACAACTTATAAGGCAAATATATAGATTCCAACATTTGTTGTAGCTCTTTTATGAAAAAAAGGTAACAATTAGCATCTCTAAAAATTGATGAATTAAGAGGGATTTTAAGCGTTGAAAATAAAAAGGTATTGGACAATATTTATACTCGCGTCTTTTCTTTGGGTACTCAAATATTATTTTATATTTGTCGGTATTCATAAAATATAGTTTCGTAACGCAATCAAAATAAAGAAACATGAAACCACATTTCCTAAATCTTGTAAATGCTATCGTACTCCTTATCCTTGGAGGTTGGGGATATATCGAAAAAGACAGCCCAACGGCTTTAATTCCTGTTTTTTTGGCTGCCATCCTTTGGTTACTAACCCCTAAAATTCGCGAAGGCGATAAAAAGTACAGTTATACGGCTGCGGCTTTAACGTTATTGATAATTGTTAGCTTATTGATACCGCTTCGCCACGAGTTGGATTTGGGCGATACAATGGGCGTTTTGAGGAGTCTTGTTATGCTCGGTTCTTCGCTTTTAGCCTTATCTGTTTTTGTAAAATCGTTTATAGATAGGCAAAAAACTAAATAGTATTCGCTCATTCTTATCAATAACACCTTGAATATATCCTACAAAGTTAATCAATCATATAGTTTTGCAAAATCAGAATTTTTTGAATATAAATATAAATGACGATATGATGTAAAATCATATCGTCATTTATAATCCATTTAAACCTTTATTTCTCAATAAAAAATTATTCGTTTAAACGCCAATCATAATCGGCAAAAACAACTTTCGCTGTTTTATTCACTTTTGTATTGGCATATTTACTCACGAATAAAGCTACATTATCAAAATCCTTGCCATACCAATCAAAGATTTTAGAAACTTTTATTTCATTACTTTTCAGCGTATTAGCAGACGAATTAATGAATTGCTTTGTGCGTAAATCAAGGTAATTGTTTATGGTTTCAGCCGTAAATGCTTCATTGAATAAAGGAGGACAACTTTTAGCTGCACAGTTTATCGCAAAGTGAATTCGGGCATCACCCATGGGTCGCAATATGTTATTTTCAATATCGTTGAGCGATAGTTTTTTGCCACCAAAGTTGAATCGTTTTACATCCCATGTCTTGCCACCATCTAAATCGGTAATTTTACTGAGGGGGTAGTTTTGGAGAATCAATTTGATAGTAGAGGCATTATAAGCATTAATCCAATAAGCCATTTTTTCGTTTTTTGACCAGTTATCTTGCGGTATATTGTCCGACAATGTTTTGATATAACTGTCCAATGCTGCTTTTTCAGATTTGAAATTTTTATAATTAACTTTACCGTCTGAACCCACGTATTTTTTCAAAAGTGTATTAAAAGCATCATGCGATGGCTGTGCCATGATAAAAAAAGTAGATAATGTAAAAAATAGAGACACTAAAAATTGCTTTTTCATAATTGAAATTTTTTTATTTATAAAAACGTTTGTCATCGTTACAATATACGTAAAGATACCCCTCCGTATATCACCAAAAAATCACGTTTCGGTCAGTTTAACTAAACTTTAAGGAGTTGTGTTAATTTCAAGCGGCTTTTTTCTTAATTTTGTCCTTTTATCACCCATTCACATTTCCAATTACCCATTTTATGTCCGTCAAAGTTCACAATCTTACGAAAATATACGGCACGCAACGTGCACTCGACAATATCAGTTTTGAAGCAAAGCCAGGTGAAATCTTAGGTTTTTTGGGACCAAACGGTGCTGGAAAGACCACAACAATGAAAATTCTAACCTGTTTTATTCCACAAACCGAAGGCAAAGCAGAAGTGTGTGGTTTTGATATAGAAACGCAAGCCCTCGAGGTTCGGCAACAAATCGGTTATTTGCCCGAACATAATCCACTTTATAAGGATATGTATGTGCGTGAATACCTTGAATTTGTAGCGGGTTTGCACAAGTTGCCTAAGAAAAAACAGCGCGTCGCTGACATGATTGAACGTGTCGGTTTGGGCGTTGAGCAAAATAAACCCATCAATGCCTTGTCAAAAGGCTATCGACAGCGCGTCGGCTTAGCACAAGCGATGATGCACGACCCCTCAGTATTGATACTCGATGAACCGACATCTGGACTTGACCCCAATCAATTGGTCGAAATTAGGAAGTTGATTAAGGATTTGGGTAAAGAAAAAACGGTCATTTTTTCGACACATATTATGCAAGAAGTTCAAGCCTTGTGCGACCGCGTCATGATTATCAATCAAGGGATAATCGTCGCAAATGATACAATAGAGACGTTGCAAAATCGTATTTCAGGCGAAAATGTCGTCACGGTTGAGTTTTTACAAGCAGTTGATAAGTCGTTGTTGTCAAAAATTAAAAATATTACAAAAGTGACCCCCCTCCCGAATGCTTCGGGACAGGTCAGTAAAACAACGTTTAGCTTAAGTGCTGGCTTGAAAAATGATATTCGGGCTGATGTTTTTAACTTTGCGGTAGAACAAAAATTGGTAATTTTGGAAATGCGGAAAGAGGTTTACAGCGTGGCTGATGTATTTCAAGAGTTGACAAAATAGAATAATTATCAATAATCTAAAATTTTAGATTCAAATTTAATAATGAAAATTCAATTCATCTGTTTCTTTGTTTTAACTACAATACTAACATGTTTTGGACAAAAAACAACAGTAATTACAAAGAACTTTAAGTTTAAAGATGGCATTTATGCCACTTACGCCGATTGGCAGGCTAATAAACCAACTGTCGTTTGGGACAGCATTGAGACTAATTTGGCAGTCAACCCTAAGACACTTTTTATGCAAATGGAGTTTGCAAAGTATAAAAAAACGCATCGGAAGGTTGCGCTTGATTCCATTTGGGGCGTTGTTGTTGACGGCATTCCGTATGTTCATTTGCCACGAAATGAGTTGGAAAAAACGGCTTATTGCTTTGCAGGATTAATACTGCGGGGTCGTCTTTGTTATTTTAATTATGAGACAATTGCCCGTTCAAAAGTGCCAATTACGGCTTATATTCCACAAACAGGTGAGCCATATATCACTAAAAATGTTTCAAAAGAAGAAATCATTGTCCGCGAAAAACTCATGAGTTATGAAACAGGCGAAGTTTTTGACCTAACCCTCAATACCTTTAAAAAACTCATTTCAGACGATAAAGACCTCATTGCAACAGTTGATGACTTGAAAACCCATGAGTTAAAAGAGAAACTCTTTAAATGCGTTTTGATTTACAACGATAGAAACCCAGTTTATCTCAAGTAATGGATAATGTATAACGGAAAATAGATAATTTGCAAACAATGCTTTATCTATTTTTCATTTTTCATTATCTGCTATCCATTAATACTATGCTTTCCATTTTCAAAAAAGAAATTAGCACCTTTTTCTCATCGCTTATTGGCTATGTCGTTATCGTCATATTTTTGTTACTAACAGGTTTGTTGTTGTGGGTTTTTCCAGACACGAGCCTATTGAATCAAAATGTGGCATCATTAGACCAACTATTTGATCTTGCGCCCATGATATTTACTTTTCTTATTCCAGCCGTCACCATGCGTCTATTTGCCGAAGAAAATCAGACAGGAACGATTGAGTTTTTGACCACAAAACCATTGCGTGATTGGGAAATCATCATCGGAAAATATTTGGCAGGGGTGGCTTTAGTTGCTGCTGCGTTGTTACCGACCTTGATTTATTATATCACCATTTATCAATTGGGTTCGCCAAAAGGCAATTTGGACAGCGGTGCAATTGCGGGCAGTTATATCGGTTTGCTTTTGTTGGGCAGCGTGTTTGTCGCCATCGGTTTATTTGCTTCGAGTTTGACCAATAATCAAATAGTTTCGTTTTTAGTGGCTGCTTTTTTATGCTTTTTTGTGCATTGGGGCTTCGATTTTATGTCTCGGCTACCTTTTTTTGTCGGTAAAGGCGATGATATTGTTCAGCAGTTTGGCATAGCTTTTCATTATTCGTCTATATCGCGTGGCGTTGTCGTCATTGGTGATATTGTTTATTTTTTCTCCATCATCAGCTTTTTCCTTTTATTATGTAAAACGGCTATTGAAAGGCGAAAATGGTAAGTTTTAGATTGAATTTTAAGGAAATTTATATAAAAAAAGCCGTTTCGATATGTCGAAACGGCTTTTTTACTGAGGGGGTAAGAGGAGCTAATTTTGATTTTTATTAAATAAATCAATCAAATAATGAACCTCTTGCTCAGAAAGATGCTCAATTTGAGCAATATGTTTTTTCCCTGTCTTTTTCTTTTGCCATAACTCGTATGTTTTATCATACCCTATAAGCAGTTTTTCAACTTCTGAAAAAGGCAATTCAGATTGGTCAGCTAAAAAATCAGCAGATGCGCCTTTCCAGCGACCACGTAGAATCATCAAATGGGCTTTAAGAATTTCGCCTTCCTGTCTGCCTTCTTGTCTACCTTCATGAATGCCTTCTTGTTTTCCTTCTACCTTACCTTTTTGAACCCAAACTTGATACGTTGTTAACATATTTTTTTCCTGTTTTGGTGATAAATAATGAACAAATAGTTCGTTTACTTCGTCGGCACTAAGATAATCTTCTTTGGCTAAAAAATCAAATAGGAGTTGGAAAAAATTAAACCTTTCGGGTTGGTTACGGATGAATTTAAACGTTTCCATCAATATTTTGTCGATGCTCTCTTTCTTTTCAGCATAAGTGTAAGCTAAAAACAAACTTCTCAAAAGCCCGTTTTCGTCTAATTCTAAAATTTCTTTATCTGACAACTCATGTACATTTGTTAAATGACATTCAAAATTAGGTATGAACTTTAATAGCTCTTTGGGTACATATTTGAAAGAATCGTGCAATTGCTTCATTCTCAATCCTTTTTTGCCTTGAAAAACAACGATTGGAATGATGATTGACGGCTTTCTTTTATTGGCGACATCTTCTCGCCAAATAAAAATGATGTATTCCAATAATTGTATGAACAACAAAAAATAGGATACAATAGATTTTTTATGTTCAAATAAAAGGGCAACAGCAACAGATTTATCCTGCTTCTTCGATGTAGATTTCAGTCGCGTTCGATAGACCACATCAGAAAAATATTCGTCAAATTCCTTCGTGATATAGTTGGTATTGTCCAATTCAAATGTATTTATATCTATATGTTTAAGTAATTCAGGAAAAAAATGTTCGACATATTCTATCGCTGTTTCCTTCACCTTCATGATGGTTTTGAAACTTTTGTCATTCGCATGGTGTATGACATCATCGTTTGATTGAGGTTTGTAGTCGGTGTTCTCTTGCATGCTTACATTTTGTTTAACGTTTAAAATAAGGGCTAAAATAAATCTATTTTTATTGTTAAATCCCTATTTTGAACAAGTAATTTTAATAAAAAACATTGAGATCACGCCCATTTATTTGGATTTAATATCCCATTTGGGTCAAAAACCTTTTTGATACCCCTCAGTATAGCTAAGTGCGTTTCGTTGAAAAAAATATTCATATAAGGTTTTTGAATGTACCCAACGCCATGTTCAGCCGATAACATACCATTGAGGGATTTGGTTAATTCAAAAATTTCTCGTTTTGCTTTGTGTGCTCTTTCATACCAATCTTCCGTGGGTTCGTCGTCACTGACGAGATAGATGTGCAAATTGCCATCACCAAGATGCCCAATCATGGAGGTTTTTAATTGATATTTTTCTGCAATTTGTTTTACACCATGCATTTGCGTAGGTAAGGCGGCACGTGGCACAACAGTATCTTCGCCTAAGCGTTCTTTTGTTTGGACAATCATAGCATTGCCCGAATTGCGACGGAGTTTCCACAATTCACTTTTTTGCGCTTCATTATCGGCAAAAAGAATGTCACCGACGTTAAAATTCTGTAAAATCATCGCTATTTTCTCGCAATCTTGATGCAAAATATCCAAATTGTTGCCATCAACCTCTATCAGTAGGAGTGCCTCATACGCATTACTGAGGGGGGACGCACCGATATAACGCGCCGAATAATCAACAGCAACACGATCCATAAATTCCAATCCGGACGGCGTTACACCTGCTTGAAAGATGGCTGCAACAGCGGCACAAGCATCTTCAGCATTAACAAATGGCGCATATAACAATAAATCTACAGTAGGTAAGGGTAATAATTTTAAAACGATTTTGGTCACAACCGCCAAAGTGCCTTCTGAACCGACAATCAGTTGCGTTAAGTTATAGCCCGTCGAATTTTTGAGTGTATTTGCGCCTGTCCACATCACTTCGCCTGATGGTAAAACGATTTCGAGGTTTAAAACATAATCGCGTGTAACACCGTATTTGACGCATTTTGGACCGCCTGCATTGGTGTTGACATTGCCGCCGATGAACGACCAACCTTTGCCTTGCGGGTCTGGTGGATAGAATAAGCCATTGTCTTTCAATACATTCTGCAAATGTTCAGTTATCACGCCCGGTTCAGTTGTGACTTGAAAATTAGCTTTGTCAATATCCAAAATTTTATCAAAACGTGCCATTGAAAGTGCTATACCGCCTAAAACTGGTAAAGCTGCACCCGACAAACCCGATAAACCACCTTGAACGGTTACGGGGATTTGATGCTTATTACAAATTTTGAGCAATCGAGAGACCCCCTCAGTATCGCGCGGCTTAACGACCATGTGAGGTTCAAATTGTAGGTTTTTTGATTCGTCGCGGCTGTGCTTGTTGCGCATTTCGGAATCTGTGAAAACGCAATCGCTGCCTAAGGCTGCAATGATTTGAGATTCAATGAGTTGTGAAATCATAATATTTTAAAAATTTAAAAATGTCAATAATAATATCGCTCTAAAACTTGCCAAATGCCATAGATTAAAGTTAACCACAACCAAGCGGCTATCAATTTATATGAGGGTGAAAAATGATACTTTTTTATCTCTAAATGTGGTAAAGCCATAAAAAATAAAGGAAAAATGGGTATAAAATATTTGCCACTTAAGTTTTCTATAAATGGCGCGCCCACAGGACACCATAGGAGATACATAGCGGTTGCTAAACCGATGCTCATCATTATGCCTATAAATATAATTTTTAATTTAATGGTTTTTGGAAAATGCTTTTCTACTAAATTTTCAGAAATAGACCCCCTCAGTATAATCATGAGAAATAGCGGTAAAATCAAGGAAAGCGGCAGATAATTTTTCTCCCAACCAAATTTTCCGACATAATGAATCAGCGTATGAGGCAGCGTTTTGATACATGATGTTATCATTATTTTACTGAAAGACAAGGGGTTGTGCATGATGAAAGCGAATTGTGCGATTGGTTCAACGCCTTCATTCAGTTGTTGACCGATGCGAAAAACGGGGTTGTAATCTTCAAAACGGATATAAAGTGGCGCAATCATTTTGGACCACCAAATGACGACAAAAACGTTAGCCAAGAGGATGAGACCTGAGAGAATATACTTTTGTTTTGAACTTTGAAAATGCTCTTTTGGTATTAAAAAAAATAAAAAAACGAGTGGCAAGTAGGCAATTTTATTGAGTGTAATAACAACAGTGCTGATGCCAAATGTTAATATTTTAATTACTGTTATGTTATTTTTTTCAAAAAACATTTTGACAAATAGGGAAATAGCGAGGAACGAAAGAGCGTTTGTAAGCACATCGGCATTCATACTTGCATGAATGAACAACGACGAGGGTAGGAGGGCGAGTAAAACGAAAAGCTCTTTTTTGACTGGTAGTATTTTAATAGATACATAAACGACTGCAATCCATAAAATTAGTGTCAATAGGCGAGATAGGTAAAAAATACTGAGGGGGGTAAATCCTAAATTTTTAAACAAAAAAATAGAGAGTGATTGTGAAATATAGGCTGTTGGGGCATACACTGCTGTGTTGGTGAAGTCAATAAATGTCTTTTTTTGTGCATCAAGCGGTGTTTTTAAATTATAAAAAATGGTACTGCTTTTGATGCGTTGTTCAAAGTGAAAAGGTAGTTGTGTAAAAGGTTCAGATACGCACAAAAGACTCGAAGGCAAGGAATCGCCGAGCCGATTGTCCAGTGTTTTTTTTCCTAAAAGTCCCCCCTCAGTAATTTGCCAACTGCGATAAAAATGATTGAACTCATCGGGTGCTTGAAACGGCGGCACAATTAAGGCGTAAATGATGCCGAACACACTGGCGGTGAGGAGAAAAAAACGATGTGGTTTCATAAGGCGAATATAACGGATAATGGACTGTGGAAAAAAAATTATGGAACAGTTTGGTGATATTATTACGCTAAATTATCCATTATTCCTTATCCATTATGCGTTTTTCATTATGCGTTTTTCATTATTCATTGCTCGCTATCCATTAAATTCCATAATATATTTGCTAAATTCTATAAAACGTCTAAATTTGTGCATACTTATTTCCCATATTCCAATACACTTTCCAATAAATTTTCCAATACTGCATATTCCCATGAATCGGTTTAAAAAACACATAAAGCTGGCAGTTTTTTTATTTTCAATTCTTATTAGTCTGCCCAACTTTGCAACAAACACCTTTCATAATCAACCTAATATGGTTGATAGTGTTCGTCTATATGCTACGCGCACGACGACGACTTTTCCAGCCGAAGTAAATATTGATATTACTGTTGGTAGTTTTACAGACATCAAAGAATTTGTCTTTACTGTGGGTTGGGATGCTTCAAAACTGCAACTCATCGGGGCAGAGAATAACTATGTTTCTGCATTTTCAGGTGCGAATATTGATTTGAGTGATGCGTCGGTCGGTAAAATCCATTTTATTTGGTCGGGTCCACCTACGACTTTTGTTGATGGCACCCAAGTTTTTAGGATTCGTTTTTATGCACAATTTCCTTCGCCTGCGCCTATTCTTATCAACTTTCTCAGCGACCCGCCTACGTATACAACTGTTTTTAAGAATTCTTTGAATCAAACGATACCTTTTGCGGGTAGCTACGGTCAAGTGCGTATTGTCACTTGCAATCGAATATCGCCGGGATTGACATGTCGAAATCCGACGCTTTTATGTGCTAGAGATATGCCTGTTTGTGGAACATTGCCTGTTTCTAATACGCAGGATAACCCAGGACCTACTATCTCTTGTGGCAATATTCAAAATAATGTTTGGCTGGCATTCATTGCTGGATCGGATAGTTTGAAATTAAAAATTAAAGCTTCCACTTGTAATGGTGGGGGTGTTGGCGGCGTGGGTGATGGTATCCAGATATCTATTTTAGAAACGAATGATTGCGTCATTTATAGTCGCTTGGCTTGTAATGCGGGTATTCGAAATGGGGAAGAAGCCATTTTGGATGTCCCAGAAGGCGGACGTTTGACCATTGGTAAGCAATACTACATTATGTTAGATGGTGTTGCAGCCGATGTGTGCGATTTTCAAATTGATGTCATGGCAGGTACGATTGGTTCTCCTATAACGGCTAATCCTACTATCAGCGGTGTATCCACTGCTTGTGCAAATCAAGCGAATTTGCCTTTTTCGATTCCTGCCCAAACGGGGGCAACGAATTATATTTGGAAAATCGCCAATAGTACGGCAATTATTTCAAGCGGAAATAATACCCGCTCGGTAAATATCAATTGGGGGACAGTGTCGGATAGTGTTTGTGTGCGTGTTGTAGGTCGTTGCGATACCAGTGCATGGTTCTGTAAGTCTGTGAGCATCGGCACACAATCCGTTCGCAACATAACGGTAGAGAAATGTGCCACGCAAACCTATTTTTTCAATAATCAAAATTTGAGTAATCCCGGAAACTATTCTGCAACATTTACTTCCAGTACAGGTTGCGATTCGGTTGTTAACTTGACATTAGCGAATTATCCCGCAGCAGCTCGGACAATTGACTCAACGGTTTGTATCGGTTCATCGGTGCGTATTGGTATGAATAATTATTCTGTTGCGGGAACATATAAAGATACATTTAGAGGTGCTTCATATCGTGGTTGCGATTCTATTGTGACGCTTAATCTCATCGTCATTCAATCGAACGTGAGTTTAATAAAAAGCAATGATTTGAGTTGTACTTTGCTCAGTAGTACCTTAACTGCAAATTACACCAAAACCCCCACTACTGCCGTAGCGTCATTTGAATGGACGAACAGCATGGGGCAAATTATCAGCACAAATTCTACTGCAAATGTTGCATTAGCAGGTGTTTATAAATTTAAATTAACACTCACGCTTAATGGCATTAGTTGTTCGCAAGAACGAACGATTACTATTGTTAAAAGTGGGTCAATACCTACAAAACCTGATTTATTGGGTGTGACACAGAGTTGTG
Source organism: Saprospiraceae bacterium (assembly GCA_043744455.1). Lineage (GTDB taxonomy): Bacteria > Bacteroidota > Bacteroidia > Chitinophagales > Saprospiraceae > JAAFJT01. Next base: position 17,124 of record JAYTUQ010000102.1, read on the forward strand.
CGACTACTGCTGAAATATTTAGAATCAATAATCCAGTAGGTGGTAATACCTACAATTGGTTGGTAACAGGTGGCACATTTTCAGGGGCGGGCAGCAGTCAAATTTCAGTGAATTGGAATGCTGGAGTGACATCGGCATTGGTTTGTGTAGATGCTGGAAATGCGTGCGGCAAAAGCGATACGATTTGTAAATTAGTAAATGTAGCGAAAATTCCGACCCCCCTCAGTATATCAGGTGAAGGAACGGTTTGTCCAAATACCATAGGCTCGTATAGTGTTACGGCGACTGCCAATGTGACCACTTATCAATGGTCAGTAACGAATGGTACGATAGCCAGTGGTCAAGGGACACCTAATATAACGGTTTCGTGGGGCTCAAACACCACGGGACGCGTTTGTTTTACACCCACAAATCGCTGTGGTATGGCTACACAGACATGTTTTGATGTTCAAATTAGTAACTCACCGCCTGATTCAATTCCGATTCAAGGGAATACAACAGTTTGTTCCAATGATACTTCTGTATTTAGTGTCAATATTGGTGGCAGTATGCAATTCAATTGGGAAGTGCCGACGGGTGCAACACTCCTGAGGGGTCAAGCGACGAACACTATTTTAGTGCTTTGGGGAAATGTCTTGGGCAATACCACGATTGGGTTGACGATGACCAATGCGTGTAATTTGACGCGTAGAGTTACTTCAATCATCAATGTAAAAAATTCAACACTCAATACACCTGTTATTTCTGGAACGGCGACAGTCTGTCCGATGAGTCGAGCTAATTATTCCGTTCCTACAAATGCGTCTGTTACGGCTTATAAATGGACTGTGCCTACGGGTGCAACGATTGTTGGCAGTAGCACTACCAATTCTGTATTAGTGGATTGGGCATCTTCTTCGGGCGGTAATGTATGCGTTGAAATCCAAAACGACTGTAATGTAAAAAAATTAGCTTGTTTGGCTGTAGAAGTAAAAACAACGCTTGACTCATTGTCTTTGACAGGTACTAATATTGTTTGTAAAGACTCGACGGCTGTTTTTGAAGTTCAAAATGACCCAAATGCAGGAGGCTATTTTTGGGGTGTACCAACAGGGTCTACTATTGTCAATGGTGTTAATACAAGTAAAATTACAGTTCGGTTTGGTTCTTCAAGTGGGCTGGTGCGGGTTGCGCCGCTGGGTGGTTGTGCGGACGGACAGGTAAGTCGGATATCGGTAACGGTTAAAAATCCGCCTTCTTCCCCTGCCAGTATCATCGGAACGACAACTGTATGCGAAGCTTCAGTCGCAACTTTTAGTATTACCCCTTTATCCGATGTCGTTGGTTATCAATGGCAAGTGCCAAATGGTGCAACTATCGTAGGTGACTCAACAGGTACTCAAATTACCGTCAATCTCGGTACGGCAAGAGGCGGGCAAATCTGCGCGCGCGGCATCAACTCCTGTGGTGCCGGTTTTTGGGCTTGTACAACCATTACCGTTTTTATGAAACCTGTTGTAAATGCTGGAAATGATACAACGGTTTGCGGCACACGTACTTTACTGAGGGGTCAGACAACGGCCTCTGTGCAAACATGGAGTGTAGCAGATAAGCCGATAGGCGCAACAGTTTCATTCCTCAATGCTTTTGCATCACAAACGGATGTTATTGTTTCAAAATCAGGTGTTTATATATTGAAGTTTGAATCATCAAACGCCGTTGGTTGCAGCCATACTGATTCTATTCGGATTAATTTCAAAGAATTGCCAGGACTTGCTCTTGTTTCAGAAATTTGTGATTTAGAAGCCATACAATATCGTGTGCAGCTCAATATCACAGGTAATGTTGCGCCTTATACGATGTCGGGGTCTGTCAATGGCATTGTGTCAGGTAATACTTTTACTTCTAATCCTATCGTAAATGGAACAGCTTATAATTTTACTGTAAAAGATAGTTTCGGGTGTGTGTCTAATCAAATTAGAGGTTTGAAAAACTGCCCTTGTTATACAGCTGCGGGAACATTGCGAGCGGACTCATTGGTCGTTTGCTATGGTTTCACAGGTCGAGTATTTTCCTTTAATGATGCGAAGTTAGATGGCAACGATGCCGCAGAGTTTGTGCTGCATGATGGTTCGACTAACCTTAGAGGAACAATATTGAAAAGAAATAAAACGGGCATTTTTGATACCACAAACCTTCAATTCAACCGCGTTTATTATATTGCATATATTGTTGGAGACACTTTGGCAAACGGTTCTGTCGATTTGACCAAGCCATGTACAGCCACAAGTCGGAGTATTCCCATTGTGTTCAAAAATAGATTGATAGCAGGTTTGATGGGCGATACAACGATTTGTCGCTTCGACAATGCGCTGTTGAAACTCAGTACAAATCTTGCAGGTACTTTTAACATTATATTTAGAGGCGAAACGGGCAATCAACAACTTGCGAATGTACTGAGTGGACAGACACTGCCCGTAAATCCTTCTTTTTCAACGACTTATGTATTGGTAGAAGTAAGAGATAAAAACGGTTGTGTGGCTGAATTAACAGATTCAGCGCGTGTCAATCTCAGACCTTTACCTTTGTCCAATGCGGGTGTTGACCGCAGCATTTGTACGCCAAGTACACTTATGGATGCAGCGGAAAACTTGCTTTACAAAGGTAAGTGGACAAGCCTTACCAATAATGTGCGTGTTCTGTCGCCTTCTGACCCTAAATCTGGGGTTGAAAATCTACAAAATGGCACTAATACACTTGTTTGGTCGGTGGCAGATACCGTTTGCCCCAATTATACGGTGCGTGATACGGTTCAGATATTCCTGCCCTTATTGCCCAAGGCAAACACTTTGTCGCTTATTACGACTGTTGGAAAATCAATTTCAGGAACAGTTAACGAAAATGCGCCAATAGGCACTTACACCATCACACAATTGACCAGTCCCGTAGCAGGTACTTTTGATTTGTTCAATAACGGCAGTTTTACTTATCGTCCTGATACTTCTTTTATCGGCATTGTAAAATTCAAGTTTGCAATATGCAGCGACATCTGTACGCGTTTATGTGATACAGGAGAAGTGCGGATTTTGATAAATCCAAAACCAAAAGATACTGTTGTGACGCAACTTGGCGAGATTCCAAACGCGATTACACCCAATGGAGATGGCAAAAATGATGTGTTGCACATTGATGGCGTCGACCAATATCCCAATAATGAGCTCATTATTTTCAACCGTTGGGGCGATATTCTCTACAAAGCCAAACCATATCTCAACAATTGGCAAGGTGTCAACCAAAGCGGCGGCGAATTGCCCGAAGGCACCTATTATTATGTCCTGCGTTTGAACCTCAATGACGGAAAAATACTGAGGGGGAATATGACGATATTGCGATGATTGTTTTTAACTGTACTTAAACTTTCCGAAAGTTGGGCATCATTGCCGCTCAATCACCTTTGCCTCATTCCACAAAGCATCCATCTCTTCGAGCGACATATCATCAAGGTCACGGGGTGCGTGCTTTTCAATATATTCAAAGCGGCGTTTGAACTTGCGATTGGTCTTTTCCAAAGCCGTTTCTGGGTCAACGTCCACAAAACGGGCGTAATTGATGAGTGCGAAAATGACATCACCGAACTCTTCTTCCCGTTTTTCGGCGGGCATACTGAGGGGTATCATTTCCCTGAATTCTTGAATCTCTTCCACCACTTTTTCCCAAACTTGATCCGCTGTATCCCACTCAAAACCGACTTTGGCAGTCTTTTCTTGCATCCGATACGCCTTTACCATCGCCGGAAGGGACTTCGGTACGCCTTCTAAAACGGATTTTTTACCTTCTTTCAATTTCAATCTCTCCCAATTCGCTTTGACTTCTTCTTCATCTTTGACAACAACATCGCCATAGATGTGTGGATGCCGATAAATCAGTTTTTCGCATATCGCATTCAATGAATCGGCAATGTCAAACGCGCCTTTTTCATCACCTATTTTGGCATAAAAAGTCAAGTGCAACATCAAATCACCAATTTCTTCACTGATGCCTTTGAGGTCATTGTCCAAAATAGCATCTGCCAATTCGTATGTTTCTTCTATTGTCAAATTGCGGAGACTTTCGAGCGTTTGTTTTTTATCCCATGGACATTTTTCGCGGAGGTCGTCCATAATATCCAGCAAACGCGAGAAAGCATCGAGTTTGGCTTGCTTTGAGTTGTTGGGCATTGTTAATGGTTTGTTTAAATAATGACGTAAAACACTGTTCGGGTAAATTTCAAACAAAGGTAATGAGTCAAGACAGAATAAAAAATGTAATTTAAGCAAGGACTTGCTATCGAAAGTTCGATAGTCTTGCCGTTTTTTGTTTCTATACTGAGGGGGCGATTAAGTGTATGGTGTAGAACAAAACGGCTATTTTTAGAAAATTGAAGCAGCAACATTCAAGAATCTTCATTAGTTGACTAACTTTGCGGCATGAACGAAAAAATTCTCATCCTCGATTTTGGCTCGCAATACACACAGTTAATTGCCCGCCGTGTCCGCGAATTGAATGTCTATTCTGAAATTATTCCGTACAACAAATTACCCAATACGCTTGACCCCTCAGTAAAAGCCGTTATTTTGAGTGGAAGTCCTTTCTCTGTGCGTGATGAGAACGCATTGACGATGGATTTGGACAAAATTATGGGGAAAATACCTGTTTTGGGTGTGTGTTATGGCGCGCAATTGATTGCCAAACACTATGGTGGATTGGTCGAAAAATCGGGTAAACGGGAATATGGTAAGCAAGCCATCAGCACTATCTTGAAAGAAGATGCTTTTTTTGAAGGCATAAAAGCGGGTTCGCAAATTTGGATGTCGCATTCCGATTCGATTACAAAACTGCCCGAAGGCTTTGAATTGTTAGCAAATTCTGAAGGAGGCGTAACGGCTGCTTACAAAAAAACACCTGTTTCGGGTGAGTCGCCTGTTTATTGTATCCAATTTCATCCCGAAGTAACCCATAGTTTAGATGGTTTGCTATTGCTAAAAAACTTCATTTTAGGCATATCTGAGTGTATTGGCGATTGGACACCAGCTCATTTTGTAGAAGAAACGGTTGCCGAATTGCAGAAAAAAGTAGGCGACGAACATGTTTTATTGGCTTTATCAGGCGGTGTAGATTCAAGCGTTGCTGCTTTGTTGCTGCACAAAGCGATAGGCGAAAACTTATATTGTTTCTTTGTTGACAATGGTTTGTTGCGCAAAAATGAATTTGAAGAAGTTTTAGAGTCTTATAAAGGTATGGGCTTGAATGTCGTGGGTGTTGATGCGAAGCAAAAATTCTACGATGTACTGAGTGGTATCTCTGACCCTGAAGCTAAGCGTAAAGCCATCGGCGGCATGTTCATCGAAATCTTTGATATCGAAGCAAAGGTGTTTCCTGATATAAAATGGTTGGCACAAGGCACGATTTACCCCGATGTTATTGAATCTGTCAGTGTTCATGGTCCTTCTGTTACCATAAAGTCGCACCACAATGTGGGCGGTTTGCCCGCAAAAATGGGGTTGAAAATTGTAGAACCATTGCGCTTTTTGTTCAAAGATGAAGTGCGTCGAGTGGGACGTGAATTGGGTTTGGCGGAAAATATATTGATGCGTCATCCTTTCCCAGGACCTGGTTTGGGTATTCGCATTTTGGGCGATATTACGCCTGAAAAAGTAGCTATGTTGCAAGAAGCCGATGCCATTTATATCAATGGCTTGAAAAAATGGGGGCTTTATAGTGAAGTTTGGCAAGCAGGCACCATTCTTTTGCCCGTTCAATCGGTCGGCGTTATGGGCGACGAAAGAACTTATGAAAAAACCATTGCACTGCGTGCCGTGAGTTCGACGGATGGGATGACTGCCGAATGGTCGCATTTGCCTCATGCTTTTTTAGCAGAAATTTCTACGGATATCATCAATAATGTACGGGGCATCAATCGCGTCGTTTATGATATTTCGACAAAACCCCCAGCTACAATCGAGTGGGAATAAATCGAACTTTCCGCAGGATTCCAACTTTCAGTAATTTTTTTATTTTAATTCAAAAAGTAAAATAGTTTGAATTTTTCGGAAAGTTTTGTTAGACAAACTTTTAAATGTGTAAAAAATTATAGAAGTTTGACACAAAATCAAGCAAATTCTACATTCATTCAATCTTTTTCAACTATGAAACAACCTAAAAATATGAGGAACGTACCCACAAGCTTAATGCTTATCGTTGTGTTGGCTATCACCACATCATCTTGCGATTTGTTTAAGAAAGCAGATACAGCAAAACTGCCACCTAAAAAAACGGATCAACCCATTGGTCAAAATCCTAATCCAACTGTTTTGGTAGATACCATTCGTTGGAAAATGGACCCCAATGCTAAACCACCCATTACAACATCAACCCCCAATGCGCCTAACAATGGCGGCATCATCACCGACAATCCAAATTCAGGTAATACCACGGGGCAAGGCGGTGTTGTGTATGACCCAAAATCAACGGGCATCAAAAACAGCTACGAATTAGCTATGATTTTGCCTTTTTTTACCGCCCAATTTATGGATAATAAAGAAAATCCGTCTAAGGCTCAATTCGCTTTAGATTTTTATGCGGGTGTAAAAATCGCTTTGGATTCTCTTTCAACCCAATCGCTTAATCTGAAAGTGACGGTTTTGGACTCACGTGGTGACTTCAATAATCTTTTAACCCGTTATGAAGTGAGTAAAGCGGATGTGCTTTTGGGACCTGTCGAAAAAGAAAATGTACCTGCTACGATTGATTATTCCAATCGAATGAAAAAGGTTTTTGTTTCGCCCTATTTTCCATCAGGTGACCTTGAAGGCACCAATCCGTACTTTGTACAAGTCAAACCTAGTTTGAAAATGCACTGTGAAAACATTGTTAAACATGTCCGCTATCGGTATAAAACAGAGCAAGTTGTTTTAGTTGGACGTAGAACGGACTATGAAACAGCACGCTTCAAGCTCTTTCAAGACGCTAATTCTGCCCTCAATCAATCGCTTTATGGTGGGCGTTTTGACGAATGGTCAATTGAAAACGAAGCAAATTTTAGCATCGAGTCTTATTTGAAACCCACAGGACAAACCATTTTTGTTGTTCCTTCGTGGGACGAGGCTTTTGTCGCGGCTTTCTTACAAAAGGTCGCTGCTTCACCTCGTAGAAGTAGCATCTCCATATACGGTATGCCGCAATGGATGGACTTTAATAATTCGGTGTCAAACCTATATCAAAGCTTGGACGTGAGAGTGACAAGTTCGACTTTCATCGAAGGCAATAATCCCAATGTCGGTTATTTTCGTACTAAATTTTTCAGCAAATTCAACAAAATGCCTAATTCGGACTCATTTTTAGGCTTTGATTGTATGCTGTATGTCGGTAAAATGTTGAAACGATATGGTACTTCTTTTCCATATTATATGCAAAATACGCCAGAAAAAGCCTTACATACGAAATTCGCATTTGCGCCTGTTTACAGAGCCGTTTCCAATGATAATAATCCATTAAACAATATCGCCAAATATGAAAATAATTATGTGAATATATTGCGGTATCAAGGTGGGTCTTTCCGTTTGGATGATTAGACGTTTATCTTAAACCAGATTAACAAATCTACAATCCCTAAGTAGAGTCGAAATAACGACTTTATTTAGGGATTTTTTTTTATCTAAAGTCGTCCAAGGTGTCAACTGTCACAACTTAAAACAAAGAATAAAAAAATTTAAACCCAATAATTATATTTAACTAAAAAGTTAAAATTTATAGTTAAATATTTTTTTGTTTCATCATACCCTTTTACATTTATGCCATTATTGATTTTTTAATTAAAACTTATATTTAAATGGCTGAAACTCTTGATTTATCCACAGAGCAGAAAATTTTAGAAGCTGCTAAAAAAGTTTTTATTCAAAAAGGATTAGACGGCGCACGCCTGGAAGAAATCGCTACCGAAGCAGGCATCAATAAAGCTTTACTGCATTATTATTTTAGGTCAAAAGAAAATCTCTTTGAAACGATATTTGACCAAATGATTGAGAAAATTGTTCCTAATTTCACAGTCATCATTGAATCCAGTAAACCCATTGAAGAAAAAATAGAACTTTTTGTGCATCGTTATATCGATTTTGTAGGTGAAAACCCACAAATACCTGTTTTTTTGATTACGGAAGTGAATAGAAACCCCCAAAGGATGAAAGACATTTTAACCCGCACTAAGAACTTTGCTAAGATGCAAGAATTCGCATTCCAAATGATTACCGAAATGCAGGTCGGGCGTATAAAATCTTTTAATCCACTTCATCTCATCCTTCATATTATTTCGCTTTGTGTTTTTCCCTTTATAGCCAAACCTGTAATTCAAGCCATTTTACAAATCAAAGACGGTGATTTCACCATCATTTTACAACAGCGAAAAGAAGAAGTAAGCCGCTTTTTACATGAAGCTTTACGTCCTTAAAAAGATGATTTGAATTTTAACCATTTAGTTAAATTTTTTAGTTAAAAAATATTATCTAATGAAAAAGATACTTCTATGTTTAGTTCTTGTTTCCAACAGTGTATTTGGGCAAAGCATTGAGCGCATTACCCTTGAGGAATGTTATAGATTAGCGCAAGAAAATTTTCCAATGATTAGGCAACGCGGTTTGATTCGTGAGGCTAACGCTTTGAATATCAATAGTTTAAAGAATAACTATTTGCCTCAAATAGAACTTAATGCCCAAGCAACTTATCAGTCGGATGTCACAACGTTTCCCGTTAAGTTGCCAAATGTTGAAATTACCCCCCTCAGTAAAGATCAATATAAAGCGACCCTTGACGTGAAACAAATACTTTGGGACGGCGGCATTATCAAAATGCAAGAAAAAGTATTGAACACCACGACTGAAGTAGAAATACAAAAAGTCGAAATAGAGGTTGCAAAACTAAAAGAACGAGTTAATCAATTGTATTTCAATATTTTACAATTAAATGAAAATGAAAAATTAATAGATTTACTCAAATCTGACCTCGCCGCACGCATCAAAAAAATAGAAGGCGCAATTGCAAATGGCATTGCTTTAAAGATGAGTTTACAAACCATTCAAGCCGAGGATTTAAAGGCAGACCAACGCATCATAGAATTGATATCGGCACGAATGGCGGCTATTCAGATGCTTAGTCTGTTGATAGCCAAAGAATTAGGTGAGAAAACGGTTTTTGAAAAACCTACCCCTCAGTATGAAAGCCTCATCGGCGTACAAATTAACCGTCCTGAACTAACCCTTTTCGATTTGCAAAAAAAGCAAATTGATTTAACCGTTAAAGTGTCTGCATTGAAAAATTATCCAAGACTATTCGCATTTGCAACAGGCGGATATGGTCGTCCAGGTTTGAATTTTTTGAAAAATGATTTTGTATTTTATGGTATCGGTGGGATTACATTTAAATGGAATTTAGCAGATTTATACTCAAAAACTTTAAAAAATGATTTGCAGGTATTAAAAAATAATGCACAACTCGTTGATATTCAAAAAGATATATTTTTGCTCAATACAAATGTTGTCGTCAAACAACAATCGGCTGAATTGACTAAATTGGAGAGATTATTAGAAAAAGACCGTCAAATACTCAATCTAAGAGAAAAAATAAAACAAACGGCTTCGGCTCAAGTAGAAAACGGCGTGATGACTGCCAATGATTACCTCATTGAACTAAATGCGGAAAGCCAAGCGCGTCAAAACTTAGTTTTACATGAACTCCAATTGCTCAATGCTCAAATTAATTTGAAAACAACTTTAGGGAAATAGTCATTAATATTTATTTATTTTTTTATATAAAAGTTTGAAAATAAGATTGTTATGAATAAAAATATTTTTAATCTAAAGATACTAAGCGCGTGTTTGTTTTTCATCGTTGCCATAGGATGTCGAGATACAAAGAAAAAATTTGATGCCTCTGGAACTTTTGAAGCCACCGAAATCATTGTTTCTGCCGAGTCAACGGGTAAAATATTAACGCTCAATATTAAAGAAGGTGATACGGTATCAAAAGGCAAAATTGTCGGTCATATTGACCCCCTCAGTATAGAACTACAAAAAGAACAAGTTGCAGCCAGTATGACGGCTTTAACCAAAAAGTCAAACGATGCTTCGCCTCAAATTTCGATTTTCAAAGAACAAATTGACGTGCAACGCCATCAAATTGCTGTACAAAAACAACAATTAATCGTGCTGCAAAAAGAGCAAAAAAGGGTAGAAAATCTTGTCAACGCAGAAGCCGCTACGCCTAAACAATTGGATGATATCAATGGACAAATTGATATTTTGAAAAAACAAATTGAAGCAGCAGAATCCTCTATCAGGGTCTTTGAAAAGCAAATATCGGCGCAAACGTCTATGGTTGACATCCAAAATAGAGGTATTTTGAGTGAGAAATTACCGCTTGAAAAACGCATGGCGCAACTTGATGAACAAATGAACCGCTCCAATATCATGAATCCGATTGATGGTATTATTTTGTCCAAATATGCTGAAAGTGGCGAAGTTACAGCTGTCGGAAAAGCTATATATAAAGTGGCTAATATGTCTGAAATGACCTTAAGGGCGTATATGACGGGTGACCAATTGGGGCAAATAAAAATTAACCAAAAAGTCAAAGTGCTGATTGATGATGGGAAAAATAAATACCGCGAGTTGCCAGGCACTATTTCATGGGTTTCTGATAAAGCAGAATTTACACCCAAAACTGTTCAAACAAAAGATGAGCGTGCTAATTTGGTTTATGCTCTCAAAATCAACATAAAAAATGATGGCACTTTGAAAATTGGTATGTACGGAGAAGTTCTATTTAATTAATTGGTTATTTGTTATTGGTATATCGGTTATTAGTGTCACCAATAGACCGCTAACAAATAACCAATAGACCAATAACGAAATACTAATAACCAATAACAAAAGATGAAGCCAGTTATTGTTAAAAATATTATTAGAACTTATGATAAAGGGAAAGTAAAAGCCCTTAATAACATCAGTTTTGAAGTTGAAAAAGGAGAACTTTTTGGACTTATTGGACCCGACGGTGCTGGTAAAACTTCCCTTTTTAGGATTTTGACTACTTTGCTCATTCCTGATAGTGGAACAGCGGAGGTAGGTGGCTTTGATGTTGTCAAAAATTACAAAGAAATCAGAAAAAGTGTCGGATATATGCCAGGACGTTTTTCTCTATATCAAGACCTGACGGTTGAAGAAAATCTATCTTTTTTTGCGACCATTTTCAATACAACAATTAAAGAAAATTATGAATTAATAAAGGATATTTATGTTCAAATTGAACCTTTTAAAACGCGCCGAGCAGGTAAATTGTCGGGTGGTATGAAGCAAAAATTGGCTTTGTGTTGTGCATTAATACACAAACCAAGCGTTCTTTTTTTGGATGAACCCACAACGGGCGTTGATGCTGTGAGTCGTAAAGAATTTTGGGAAATGTTAAAAAAACTTAAAGAAAAAGACATTTCTATCATTGTTTCAACACCTTATATGGACGAAGCAAGCTTATGTGACCGGGTTGCTTTGATGCAAAATGGGCATATTTTGGACATGGATACCCCCCTCAGTATTATTCAAAAATTTGATCGCCTTTTGTGGTCAGTCCGTTCTTCAAATATGTTTTCATTGTTAACGGATTTGCGACTTTACGAAAATACTGAATCCTGTTTTGCTTTCGGCGATGCCCATCATTTGACCTTAAAAGACACTGTTTTGGATGAGACTGATATTAAAGAATTTTTACAAAAAAAAGGACATAATAATATTTCAGTAACACAAATAGAACCAACGATAGAGGATTGTTTTATGGCTTTGATGAAAAATTAGGTACTTTTATTATTTAACTAAAAAGTCAAAATCAGATGGATGGTAAAATAGTAGCATTTCAAAATGAACTCGAGAAGTTAACAATTGATTTTCATGAACTTTTTGGAGAGTTATCGGGTATTGCCTTAAATTGGAAACCGGATTCTGAAACGTGGAGTATTGGTCAAGTGGTTGACCATATTATAAAGACGAATGAGTCCTATTATCCGATTTTTGAAGGCTTACAAAAGGGCACATATACAGCCAGTTGGGTGCGATATTTTGGCTTTTTGGTGCGTCTTTTTGGCGATTTTATTTTAAAAAGTGTTGAGCCAACACGACAAAAAAAGATAAAAACTTTTCCTGTTTGGGAGCCAACAACAAGTGAAATTGGAGATGATATTGTGCAAAAATTTGTTGCGCAGCAAAAAGAATTAAGTGCAAAAATTATTGAAAATCAAGAGTTTATACTGAGGGGGTCTGTTATCAGCTCTCCCGTCAATCGTTTCGTCGTTTATACCCTTGAGCGAGCAATTGAGATTATAATTGCCCATGAAAAACGACATCTTAACCAAGCAGAAGAACTATTAATACTCATTCACGAAAAAAATATATAGCAAGTGACTTCAGAAATTGTCATAAAAACCGACAAGTTGACGAAACGTTTTGGGGATTTCGTAGCGGTCAATGCCGTCACTTTTGAAGTATATAAAGGTGAAGTTTTCGGTTTTTTGGGCGCGAATGGTGCAGGTAAAACGACGGCAATGCGGATGCTTTGCGGATTGAGTATTCCATCCAGTGGTAATGCAATGGTGGCGGGCTTTGATGTTTATACTCAAACGGAAGACATTAAGCAGCATATTGGTTATATGAGTCAAAAATTTAGTCTGTACGACGATTTGACGGTGCGTGAAAATATCCGTTTTTATGGTGGTGTGTATGGGTTAGAACGGGTGAAATTGAAAGAAAAAATTGATTATTTGCTTCATCATCTCAATTTAGAGGGCTTGGCGAAGACCAAAGTAAAGTCTTTGCCCTTGGGTTGGAAACAAAAATTAGCGTTTTCGATTGCTATCATACATGAACCTAAAATTGTATTTTTGGATGAACCAACGGGTGGTGTTGACCCAATAACGCGTCGCCAATTTTGGGAAATGATATACGAAGCAGCTGAACGGGGTACGACTGTTTTTGTCACAACACATTATATGGACGAAGCGGAATATTGTCATCGGGTGTCTATCATGGTGGACGGTGTGATTAAGGCTTTGGATACACCTGCGAGCTTAAAAAAAACACATAATGCGGGTTCAATGGACGAAGTGTTTTTGAAATTGGCAAGAGATGCTAAACGTTCAGAGTGATTAATTTTAGAACTTTAAAGTTACATAAATTATGATACAATTTTTCTCTCTCGTTAAAAAAGAATTCTATCACATCTTACGTGATAGGCGTTCGATGTTTGTATTATTTGGTATGCCGATAGCACAGATTCTGATTTTTGGTTTTGCCCTTTCCAACGAGGTAAAAAATACACAAATAGCGATTTTAGACAATTCAAAAGATATGGATACAGAGGGAATTATCCATAAATTGAGTGCAAGTCGCTATTTTGATATTGAACGTAATCTTAAAACCATTCCTGATATTGAAGCCGCTTTTAAGTCTGGAAAAATAAAATTAGCACTTATTTTTCAACCCAATTTTAGAGACAATTTGCAACATGTGGGTAAGGCACAAATTCAATTAATTGCCGATGCGAGCGACCCGAACACAGCCACGACAGTGGTCAATTATGCGATGGCTATCATTGCGGACTACCAAAGAGAGATTAATGAAACCATAAAGCTACCCCTCAGTATTGGCGTTGAAACCCGGATGTTGTACAACCCTCAACTCAAGGGCGAGTACAATTTTGTACCTGGCGTGATGGCGATGATTTTGATGCTGATTTCTGCTATGATGACTTCGGTGGCGATTGTACGTGAAAAAGAAATGGGGACAATGGAGATTCTTTTAGTATCGCCCATGAAGCCGCTTTGGTTGGTTATTTCTAAAATGATACCTTATTTGACGCTTTCTATTATCAATTTTGCCGTTATAGTCTTGTTAAGTATTTACGTTTTAGGTGTTCCTGTTCGAGGCAGTATGGGTCTATTGTTTTTGGTGAGTGTGCTTTACATCATTTGTTCTTTGGCTTTGGGTTTGATGATTTCGTCGGTGACAGAGTCGCAACAAGTAGCTTTATTGATTTCATTGATGGGATTGATGATGCCGACTATTTTATTCAGCGGTTTTATGTTTCCGATAGAGAACTTACCCTTACCGATGCAAATTATTTCAAATGTCGTGCCCGCAAAATGGTATTTTATTATTGTCAAAAATGTGATGATAAAAGGTTTAGACTTGCAATCCATTTTACACGAAGTAGGCATTTTAGTCAGTATGACTTTGATTTTATTAGCCATTAGCTTGAAAATGTTTAAAATAAGGCTTGAATAATGGATAATTATCCATTATCCATTATACTGGTAACTTCGGATAAGTAAAAAAAAAAGTACCTTTGAATAAAAAAGAGATGATAACAGAATATTTAAGCAGTTTAATGTTACGGTTTCGGGATATCCGAGTAAAAAAAACATTGCACACTTAGGGAGTAGTATTTTAAAAGCGGGTCACCTACGAGTTTACAGTATGTCAGAGACAAAACAAGAATATGACGTTTTTAAAGGCTTGTTGAACGGGTCACAAGTCCAGACATTAATTGCGCAAAGCATCGTATCGGAGATACGAGACCAAGCTCAAGCGCGTTTAGGACACTTAGATTGCGTCTATGTTTTGCATGATGGTAGCGACATTCGCAAGCCAGAATCAACGGAAATGGAATATTTAGGACAAGTCCTGTCGTTACAAAAACAAGTGATTAATGGGTATAAAACGATGAATAGTGTCGGTGTTGATATGTCGAATAAAGAATTAACGTTGTTAGAACACTTGACGTACAGTACCAAACTGCCAGACTATGTGACCCAAGAATTAGTTGATGCGATTGTTAAGGATTCATCAAAAGACCCTGATATAGCACAGAAGATAGCAAACAAGACGTATATAAACAACAAAACAGTTTATTTTCAGACTGTTTTAAATAGCCATGAGACAATTCGAGGGGCTAAAACAGGGACAGAGATAACGCATATCCAAGACCGAGAATTTGATGGCGAAGATTATTTTGAATACGTTGACGATTTAGGTGATGAATTCATTAAAGGCACTGTATCCACTTTTTTTATCCTAAAAGGTTTAGAAAAATTAGTCTATTTTCAGCAAATTCAACAATTTATTGAC
>JAYTUQ010000103.1:0-9079 GCA_043744455.1 Saprospiraceae bacterium
GTCAACGAATGAAAATACCTTGTGGCAAATCGCTATATTTTTTGCCAAAGCAGGCGCATTTGTCTTTGGCAGTGGTTTGGCGATTGTCCCTTTTTTACATGGTGGCGTTGTGAATGAGTTCGGTTGGCTCAACGAAAAGGAGTTTTTAGATGCCGTTGCCGTTGCCATGATAACACCCGGACCTGTTGTGATAACGGTGGGATTTATTGGCTATTTGGTGGGCGGAGTCGTGGGCGCATGTGTGGCTGCGTTGGCAACCTTTCTGCCTTGTTATCTTTTGACCATTATTCCTGCGCCTTATTTCAAAAAAATAGCGAAAAATGAATCCATAAAAGCTTTTGTTGACGGCATTACGGCTGCGGTTATTGGTGCTTTGGTGGGTGCTGTGGCAATTATAGCGTATCGCACCTTCGTGGATACTGAGGGGGTCATTTCATTCATACCGATTATATTTGCTGTGGCGACAGCTATTGTTTTGACAAAATATAAAAGCATTAAAGAGCCACACGTTATCTTTGTAGCAGCCGTTCTTGGTTTTATCATTAAAACATATGTATTATGAATAGAAAAGCCTTTTATAAAACAGCCTTATCATAGGCGGAGCATCCATTTTACCTCAAAACAGTGTTTTGGCTGCAACCAATGAAGGTAATGGCATTGATAAATTGACAGATGATATGGGGAATTTCGCCCTTCAGATGCTGCCTTACAAAGAGAACTTTCTTGAGCCTTTTATGGATGAAGAAACGGTTCATTTGCACTATACTTTTCACCACGGCACGCTCACATTCTTTGATAGAATCCCAAATGGCTTGTGTTGTTAGGATATTCGGCAAGTCTTCTGCCTTTTTTGTAAAATCAGTATATACCCAATTTTATACCCCCCTCAGTATAACATCCGTTAACCAGTCGTTTTGTTATGGGAATACTCAAAAGAAGCCTTTTCCTTTGTCAGATACGCTAAAGTAAATATATACAACCATTTTTGTCGCGCGCGTTTAGGTAAAGATGTGGAATGGCAGTCAAGTCTTTATTGAAAATTGGTCAACGCAGTACAATTTTATAATAACACCCAACGTACGTACCCCATGCGTTTTAGATATCAGATATGTGGTCAATCAAGACTTTACACGTTTGAAAATCAACAAACAACATGTCGTTTGTTGATTTGTCTTTAACCTTACAATTTGATATTCAAAGCCAAACTAAAACCATTTTCTTCATCAAATTCGGTCTGATTCGCCCGTACTTTATGATTGCGCATATAAGCCACATCCAAAGCTATTTTGCGGTTTATTTTTTGTGAAATGCCGAAAGAAGACCAATTTTGGTCAAAATTATGAGCCAATTTATGGGGTGGTGCATTTAAAAAAATATCGTCATAGGCTTGAAATTTTGTCTTTTCATTTAGTTGATATTGTACCAAACCCCGAAAACGCACTCTACCAATAGGCACGTAATGAAGCGATTCCGACCAACGCCCTTCATAAATGACTCGTTCTTTTATTGTCCATTTATGAATATTTTGGTTCAATTCTAAAGCAACGACCGCTTGCCAAATTTGATTAGGCTTTGCATTGAAATCCGCTTCTTTGCCCAAACTGGGAAAGGAATAGAAATACGTTATCGGATTTAAAAAAACAGTATAGTGTTTTTGTTTGAAATTGAACCAAATACGCTGTTCTTCAAGTGCTGCATGAGTGAAAGGATTCCACATGGATTCACGAAAATTATTTTGCGAACGATGCAAATACTCTAACTGAAAATCCCATTTTTTACTGAGGGGTTTCGTGACAATTAATTTCGCCCAAAATGTTGTGTGCTGATAATGTTGGGCATGTGCCAACATCGGTAAGCAAATAAAAACAAAACGGCAAAAGAAGGTTTTGAAAACCGTTGACGAATAAATATACATTTTTTTAATAATTAAGAAATCATCAGAGTAGCGTCTTGAGCTATGAGAGAAAGATATATTAATAACTAATGGTTTGTCAATGTCGCTATTTCAGGCTTTGACACTATGCGCAATTTAATGCCGCCAAATGTCTCAATCGGTTACATCTTTTTCAGTGTTCCGATGAGGCTTTCCCTTTTTTCAGGCGTGTTTTTAGTATTTTCAGAAATGCTATTCATAAAAAATAGAGATACTTTATCGTCTTCAAATACGCAAGTAATTTTGTCGCCATGTACGCCTTCTACAAATTTAATATTGATTTGTAAAGTATTGGTATTCAGCCATGTAGCTGTAGCAGCCATTTTTGACGGCACTTGTGTTCTGCCTGTTACGGGAAAATAGTTTTTAGGACTATTCTTATTGACTTTCCATTTTTCCCAACCAAAACCAATCTTTTTAATGCCCGTTCCGTCGTTCAATCGCAGCACACCCGCGTCTTCAAACAAACCGAATCCGACTTCTGTAATGCCATAACTGTTTTTGTCAATCGTAAACATTTTGTCGCTGTATTTGGCATGAAGCGGTGAGCTTGTTTTTCCCTGCGGAACAGGAAGCGACAAAACACTGATTTCTTTATTCAACAGTGCTAAATCGCTTGGATTTTCTGTCAAAGCACTCTTTGAAATGGCGGGTAAAATCGTTTCATAAGCCACGTTCATCGTTTTTTGCAAATTAAAACTTTCACACGTCATCACGAGAACGGCATCTTGTTCGGGCATGACCATACAGAATTGACCAAACGCACCATCACCTCTATAAAAGCCAGGTTTGCAACGCCAAAACTGATAACCATAACCTTGCGACCAATCGTTGTCACCTGTTTGCGACGTTGTTTGCTTGCTTGTCGCTTCCTTTATCCATGCTTCGGACAAAATTTGTTTACCGTTCCACTTGCCTTTTTGCAAGTAAAACTGTCCAAATTTGGCAATATCTTCTGTTTTTACCCTCAAACCATAACCCGCCGTGTTCAAACCTTGTGGCGATATTTCCCAATCATAACCTGTTATGCCCAAAGGTTGGAATAGGCGCGGTGCTAAATAATCTTCTAATTTTTGACCTGTTACTTTATGAATAATTGCACCTAACATATAAGTTGCACCTGTATTGTAAAGGAAATGCGTACTTGGCTCGTGCTTAACTTCTTGCGCCAAGAAGGTTTTTGTCCACGCCTCTTTTGACTCGCGCATCAGCGGCGAAGTGTCTGCATCATGCCCCGTATTCATCGTGAGTAAGTGTTTTATCTTCATTGCCTTCAAATTATCGGTCGGATACTGAGGGGTCTCCTCTTTGAAAAAAGAGATGACCGAATCATTCACCGTTATCTTTCCTTCTTGAACTAAAAATCCAATTGCGGTACTTGTAAAACTTTTTGACAACGAATACAAAGTATGTTTAAATCCCGCATCGAACGGTTTCCACCAACCTTCCGCCACGACATGACCATGCCGCAACAACATAAAGCTGTGCCATTCCAAACCCGATTCCTTCGTCGCTTTCAAAAAATCGAGTATGCCTTTTGACGCAATGCCTTGCGATTCAGGGCTTTTTCGAGAAAGGATATTACCCGATAAAAAGCCGAAATCTGAACCTAAAAGGTCAAAATAAGGCAATAAACCTAAGCTAATTGTACTGATACCAGCGGTTTTGATGAAATCACGTCTGTTGCTTTTCATTATATTTAATTAAAATTGTTTACAAATAAGGAAATACTGAGGGGGTGCTTTTAACCAAAAATATTTTTATTCAAATAATCATTTTTGAACTTGCCTTGTGGGTCGTATTCTTTCACCAAATTCAAAAAATTGGGCAATCTTCTTCAACCGTATTCGGCTGATGCAGGTTTTGAGCTTTGTAAGTATAGTTGCCCGCCCAGTTTTTACGGATGGCTTTTGCTTCTTGTTTGCAGGAAATCATAGTTGGTAGAAAACTACCTGCAATCAATGCAGTCGAGGTTTTTAGGAATGTTTTTCGTTTCATTGTTGTTCGTTTTGCTTTGAAAAATTATTAAAACAATACCCCCTCAGTAATTCGTTACTTCGTGAGGCACTACAATCGTTTTATTTTCGCTTTTCTATAAAAAACTTCTGCGCCTTCTGATTGGATGACGATATGTCCTTCTTTGGTATTGCCCAACATCGCCTCGACAACTGTTACACCATTTATTTTATGCGTGATATGATTGTTTTGAACAATGACTTCAACGGTATTCCATTGACCATTAGGCTTTTCAGCATCTCGTTCTTTTTTGATATTTAACCCATTTTTAGGTTCTGTCAATACGCCTTTATATCGAATTGTCGTACTATCCGTCATCCAAAAGTCGCCACAATCACCTTCTTGCACTTGAAATTCAAGAGAACGAGGCCAAATTTTATCGATGCTATAAATATCGGCATGATAAAGAACCCCTGCGTCACGCTTGTCATTCAGTCGTGGTAGATACTTTTTCGTGCCCCATTTGAATTGAATGGTAAAATGGAAATCACTGAATTTTTCAGTCGTTATGAGATAACCAAAGTCTTCACCCGATGCGTGTATCACGCCTTTTTCAAAGCGAAACACGTTTAATGGGTCGTTGTTTTTACCTGTTTTGGCAAGGAAAGCGTACCAACCTTGTTTGTCATTTTCTTTGAAAAGTTTAATGGGTTTTTGTCCAAAAAGGCAGTTTGAATACATTAAAACAAGCATAAACAAGAGAATCTTTTTCATATAAGTTTAGAGTTTAAATTTAGAATTTAAATTTAGAATTTTAATTGACACGACGTATCGGATATTTTTAAATATCCGATACGTGTAAGTCTTTACACAATCTGATAGCCCTTTCGTTGCGGACGTGACAACATGGCATTGGCTTCGGCATCATTTTTAAATTTTTCTTTCGTTGGATCCCAATACACTTTGCGCTTTACTTTCATAGCAATATGATGGACCAAACACGCTGAACATCCGCGATGCGCGACTTCAACGGGTGTAATCGGTTGTGTTTTTGCTTTTATGGCGCCCAACCAATTGCCATGATGTTCCTCACTGACGGGCAAATGTATTTCATCTGCGCCAATGACTGAAGTGAGGATTTTAGGGTCGCTGGCTTCCAATGCCTTTGGTGCTTTTGGGTCAATCGGGTCGCTTGAAGTGGCGCGATACGCACCGCGCGTCACAAATATCCACCCCTCAGTACCTTCGAATTTGATGCCGTTGGGCAACTCATTACTAACAATCATTTTGACACCGTTGGCATACATCGCCTCTGTTGTGAAGATGCCGTGAACGTTCCACAAACCGCTTTTTGGGAAATCGGCTTTTCCCCAAACTTCAATAGGTCCCGTTAACTCTGTATCCATGCCCCAATGTGCCGAATCAATATGGTGTGCGCCCCAACCCGTAATCATACCTGCGCCAAACTGTTCGCAACGCAACCAACCCGGACGGTCGTAATCTTTTTGTGGATGTACCCGCTTTTCAGTGTAATATACTGAGGGGGTCGAACCGAGCCACATATCGTAATTAAAACCCTTTGGAATCGGCATTTCTTTTTCTACGTCGCCGCTTGGGTCGCCAGGTAAACCGACATAAACGGTTTTTAAGTCACCAATACGTCCATTGCGTACCAATTCAGCCGCATAACGGAATTGTGTAGACGAGCGTTGTTGACTGCCAATTTGAAAGGTAATGCCTGATTTCTTGACCGCTTCTGCCATAATCCGCCCTTCAGAAATGGTTAAAGAAGTGGGTTTTTGTAGATAAACATGTTTACCAGCACGAGCCGCATGTATGGCACAGAGGGCGTGCCAATGATCGGGCGTACTGATTGTGACCGCATCAATATCTTTATTGTTCAATAATTCTCGATAATCGTTGTAGGCTCTTACGCCATCGAAAGGTTTGCCATCTCTTTTTGAATAATAGTCATTGATTAACGTTTTGCCTTCATTTGCCCGTTTGGCATCTAAATCGCAAACGGCAATGATTTGGGCACTTTTGTATTGCCAAACACCGGGCATATCGTGCGTTCGTGCGATGCGCCCTGCGCCAATACAACCGATATTGATGCGATTGCTGGGGGCATTTTTACCGAAAACAGAAGCAGGAACGATGGTTGGTAAGCTCATGACTATACCTGTTTTGAGGGTGTTTTCAAGGAAACTTCTGCGTGAAAGAGTCGTTTTTTTCATAACAATAATTTTTTTATTCAAGTTGTTTAATCATAAATAACGGTGTGAATATAAACAAAAAGGGAGAATATTATCAATAAGTGTCTTAAAAACAAGTGTAAGAACCATTGATTTTCGATAAAAATCTCCTTCTCACGGCATAAAATGACAGAGGCTCACAGTGTAAGAAACTGTGAACCTCTGGAATGTAAAAATATGAAATATTTTTTTAGAATCTATCAACCTAAATCTAACGATGAAGCCAATTCTACTGCACTGTCTGTTGCTTGTGCCACCATCATTGTTGCGAGGTCAGGCGTATAATCTAAGGGTTGTGCATTCACAAAAGTAACGTCTGTGATGCCAGCAAAACCAAAGATAGTCCGTAAGTAAGGTTCTTGAAGATCCATCGAGTTCATTGGGCTATTCGCACTAAAATCACTGCCCCGAGACGTGATACAAATCATTTTTTTGTTTTTAGCCAATCCTTCAACACCCGTTGCCGTAAATTTGAAAAGGATGCCAGGCTGCATGATGACATCAATGTAATGCTTCAGTTTGTAAGGCACAGAAAAATTCCACATCGGCGCAGAGATGACGTACATGTCATATGATACAAACGATGTCGCAATGTCTGTCACTTCATTCCACATAAATTGGCTCGCTGTGTCCAAAGTTGCCCCTGCGATGGTCATGTATTTAGCTTCCGTGACGCTTTGATTGAGTGTTGGCAGCGTCAATTCAAAAAGGTCTAAGTCTTCGACGACTAAATCGGGATGTTTACCTTTGAGTGTGTTGATGAATTCATTCGCGATGCGTGTTGTCCGCGATTTTTCGCCTCGTGGCGAGGCGATGATATGAAGAAGTTTCATTTAAAAAGGTTTTTTATTTTATTTAATTTATTTGTGTTAAACACTATCATTTAACTGTTTGCAAAGCTAATGATATTAGCTTAACAAATACTTTTTTTTAGTTGTTGATACTTTTAATTAATGTATAAATCTGTAACCGTCCATACTGAATTAATACTGAGGGGGCTAAAACAAAAATGACGAAACAATCTTAAATTGCTTCGTCATGATATCATAAAAAGTTGCATTTAGGAATGACAACAAAATAAGTTACGCCACTTCATTTTACAAGGCATTGACTTTCAACGTATTCCATATTCATCATTCATCATTAAAATATTCATCATTACTTATCGTCGTCGTGCTAAAAATTCGCCTTTTGTAAAATATATAGTGTCGGGTAACGGTTTCGTCACTATGTTACTTCGTGATTTAGTGACATAAGACACTTGAAATTTACCAGATATCTCGTCTTGTGAAATTTGAGTGAGAAGAACCCAATTTTTAAAATCTGTAGAATCGAGAACTTTGTAAGAATCTCCAATCAAATCTCCATCTGACAGAAACGTTGCAAAATAAGCTGCTGGAATAATAGAGTCTGTAACCCAACTTATACTTGGCTTCCATGGTTTTAAAAAAATAGTATCTTTTGTTACGTTGAGATTTAATAAACCTATTTGCTCTCGCAGTTCATTAAATTCATTATATTTAGATAAGTTAAACCAAATTGTATTATTCGCTGCTAAAGTAAAATTAACTTTCGATGCCTGCCATATGTCTCCTAACAAATAGCCAGAAGCTTTATATTGAGTTAAATCGACTTCATCTTTTTTCCTACAAGTTACTATGAAGAAGGGTACGATAACAAGCAGATAAATTATCTTTTTCATGATGTTATTTTTGAATGATGAGTTTACGTGTTATTAATTTACCGTCACTTTGAGAGCGAATCAAATATATCCCATTAGGAAACTCTTTTACATCTATTTCAAATTGCAATACGCCTTGAAATACATTTGCATTACTAATGTTTCTTATCGTTTTGCCTGTTAAATCATGCAAAGTTATCAGAAGTGAATTACTTGTTTCTGTCTTTATTGAAACTTGAACTTTATCTGAACTTGGGTTTGGTGAAATAATAATATTGTCCTCATTTATTACTTGGGCTATATTAGTTTTGACGGTATTGATATTTAGCGAATCACCATTTTGATTAGCACGTAAATATCCTCCTTGATTAATATTGATAGGAAAATAAGTTGTGACAGAATTTCCATTTGAACAAGTTGCTGTTACACGTAAATAACAAAAGGAGGTACCACTCGGTAATGTAGAACCTATACAGGAACCATTTGCAAAAGGAGAATAATCAATACCGTTGATACTCACCTCCCAATTAATATTTGTAACATTTATGCAGTTATTGACATTTGCACACCAAACGTAATACTCATAACTACTACAATTATTAGGTCCTGAAATATTAATAGACATGGGAGGTTCAGATGTAACAAAATTGGCAACTTGGCAAGCACCGTCTTTAAGCAATCGCGCATTATTTCTAAAACCAACTTCGCCTGTTGAAACGCCTTCATAGAAAATGTCAGGATTTGAAAAATGGGGAATCGTCGTGATACTGTTTGATCTTCCAGCCATGATAGTTTGTCTATTGTGGGAAGAGGTATTACAACAGGTAAAAAACAACCAGCAACTATGACAAGTTGTAGTAGTAGTTGTAAACTGTTTACCCCTCCAATCATTCGGTATTGGTGCAGGTAAAAATGAATTATCAGGAAAATCGTAATGTTTACATTGAAATAAATGAGCGATTTCATGCGCAAAAGCATAAGAAGAAGATGACCAATTTGCGTTCACGATACAACGCCAACTATTTTCTGGATTTATTGTAAAAACTCCATTTTGGATAGATGAACTCGAAGAAGCGATACCTCCTTCTGCGCCGTCATAAGTAGTCCCAGTAAGTAAAACAACTAAATCCGCTTGATAATTTTGTCGAATACTATTGATACAATAGTCCGTTAAGAACAGAGGGCGTGTGTTGTTAGGATTTGGGTAAAAAAAAGCAAAAAAAAAGGGTAAAATAGATAGCTTTGGACTTCGAC
>JAYTUQ010000104.1:0-2349 GCA_043744455.1 Saprospiraceae bacterium
ATTCGTTCCATTATTGATACCGCTGTCAAAAATGGGCAATCTGTTTTCCATGCTGTCAAGGCAATGGTCAATATGCCTGTGGCGGCTGGATAGTTACAAAATAAAAACCTCGTAGAAAAGAATCTACGAGGTTTTTGTTGAAAACATAATTTTGAAAAATTAACCCATCTCAGCTTCTACAGCTTTTACTTCAGGTATCATACGTGTCAACATGCCTTCAATACCCGATTTCAAAGTGACAGTTGATGAAGGACAACCACTACATGAACCCTGTAAAATCACGTTGACAGTACCTTTGTCAAATGACTTAAATTCGATATTGCCGCCGTCCATTTCTACAGCTGGTTTGACGTAAGTATCAATTAAACTTTTGATGCGAATAACCAATTCGGCATTGTCTCCAGTGTATTCTTCAACGTCGCTTTGCTGCTGCGATGCTATGTATTCGGTAAAACCTTCATTCAAAATGACAGCATCACCTTCAACGTAGTTTTTGATAAATTCCTTGATTGGGAGCATAATTTCAGCCCATTCGTAATTGAATTCTTTCGAAATGGTCACGAAGTTGTTGCAGATGTACACGCCTTTCACGAAAGGCATCTGGAAAAGAGCGATAGCCAAAGGCGACCAATCTTTTGCGGATGCTTCATCGCGGAAATCAGCCGTACCACGATACAACATCCGATTCGTAACGAATTTCAAAGATTCGGGATTCGGTGTTTGCTCGGTGTATAAAAGAACCGGCGTTTTCGTAGCTACTTCCATTTTTTTTAATGATTGCTAATTAATTAATAATTTATTTTCTGCAAAAGTAACGTTTAAATACCAATATGGTTTTAAGAAAGAGGGCGAAGTTTCAAACTGCACCCTCTTTTTTAATTTTACTTCTTCCATTCAAACGTCTCCATCATCTTTTCCAAGTCCTGTTTCAAAAATTGAATTACTGGTGCAAGCGAGTCCACCTGCATTTTTGTATTAAAATATAGAGCACCACGCAAAAAATGCCGCGTACTATCCGTCATATAAAATTGAAAAGGACAAGCCGCGGGACCTTGTATGTCAAATGCAAAACCACCCACGCCTTGAGCATTTCGAAAGGGACGGTCATCAATAAAATCTGCTTTAATCACATGTTTTCCCGCCAGCTCAAAAGCATCTTTTCGCAGTTTTTCAAATTCCGCTTTGCTATGAATGTCATAATAACTGAAATGTACCTCCGCATTCAAACTTGGCACATTGATATTAAACCAACAATTAGAAGGTGGTTTTTCTTCAAAAAACAAGGATTTCTGTTCAAAAACAGCATATTTTGGATATTGAAACGTAAACGCACAAAAATTTGTATCAAACTGCTGATATGCTTTTTCAGGTAAAAAAACACGTGGATAACCTCTCGGTTTGGGTGTAAATGAGTCATCGCTGCACGCAATAAACAAAAAACAAAGTGCACATGGCAAGAAGGCAAATTTCAAAATTTTCAGAACTGTCATTATCTCTTAATTAAAACTAAATATGAAACCGACTTTAAACGCAAAATACTGAGGGGGTGTTTTTATAAACGTAAAAAACTTTCCGACTCTGTCAAACAAGAAGGAAAGTTTTTTATGTAAATGCTGCAATATCAATTATTTAGAACGGTAAATCATTGCCACCTTCCATACTCGGCGCATCAGTCATTTCGTGTTCGGGTACAACTTCAAACCCGCCGTTCTTTGTTGCGTCAGAAGATGTTGATACATTGCTATTCGTCGCTGAACGATTAGCATAATAAGGAGGCTCTTGTTCAGGAAAGCCTGCATCACGACCAGAGCTTTCACGTTTTTCAAAAGCCCTACACGTATTGGCTACGATTTCAGTTGAATAACGCTCAATACCCGTTTTATCTGTGTATTTACGATGAGTTATTTTTCCTTCAATGAATACCATTGAGCCTTTTTTCAAAAACTTTTCAGAGTATTCGGCATTGTTTCGCCAAACGACAACATCATGCCATTCAGTTAATTGTTGATATTCACCATTTGCATCTTTGTAACTCTCATTTGTGGCTACTGTAAATTTACCAACGGCAGTACCGTTTTCTAGACGACGAACTTCTGGGTCTCTGCCTAAATTCCCAATTAAAGTGACTCTGTTTAACATGATTTCTGGATTTTTATTGATTAAAAAAAAGTTTTCCCAACCCTCAAGAAAGGTTTGATTATCAACACAAAAGTAAAAAAAGGTTTTTTAATTTTTCAACAAAAAAGAAAGAATTTGTAACTACACAGGTAGAGTGAAATAAAATAAAATATTGGATAAAGAAAAAAGTTATACCTTAGATTGATGACAGAACAAGAAGAAATATCTTTA
>JAYTUQ010000105.1:0-9067 GCA_043744455.1 Saprospiraceae bacterium
TAAGCCTTTTTTGCCCAATAATTCATAAACTTCGCTGCTGGCGGCGGCGGCTAAAAACATGCCTTTGACATCCACCCAAGCGTCTCCTTTTTCACCGCAACCGATAAAAACGGGGCGTGGTGCGCACAAAGCAATCAATTCGTGGGAGTCAACAGGCATATCATTCCAAGTAGTCGGGTCGGCAGCATATTTGATGAAATTACCTGCCATCCAATGATATTCACCTGAACTGGCGACATTTTCAACGAGTTCACCTGCATTTCGACGATGCAATTTCGCGCCACCTTCGCCCGAAGAACTGACGTAGGCTATGGCAAAACGCGAATCATACGCCATTGTCACAAGCGTCGCTTTGCCATAACGGGAGTGCCCTTCGATGCCGACTCGTTTGGCATCAACAGATTTATCGGTTTCAAAATAATCTAAAGCACGGCTTGCACCCCACGCCCATGCGCGCAGCGAACCCCAATCATCGGCTTTGCGGCGTTGCCCTTTGTTCATCAAACCGATGATGCCTTCGGTGAGTCCTGCGCCATAATCGGCTTGAATGGTCGTTGGAATTAAAACAGCATAGCCCCAACCTTTTGCCAAAAGCTGCTGTTGCCAAGGTACGTCTTTAGGTTTTGACGGGTCGGCAGACGGCGGCGGACGCATCCATGCAGGAAAAACGAAGCCAAATTCCATCATAATCGGTACGCCTTTCTTTGCTTTGGCAGGTGTTGTCAATGTCAAACTGATATCAACTTTGACATCGGGGTAGCTTGAATTGTCCACGTGACCAACCAAACGTTTGGTTGTGACTGGAAAATCGCCGTTCATAGTGTCCAAAGTGCTCAAAACCTCCCATTTTACTGAGGGGGTGTTTTTAGGCATTCTACCATAGATTTCTCTATCAAAATCTTCGACGATTTCGGGGCGGCGTTTGTGCCACCAATCTGTCGCCGTCTTTACTTTTTGACCATTTTTTAAAGTTAAGGCTTCTGGTAAAGTGGGAAATGGGTTCGCCTTTGCTTCGTCGTAATTGGCAGCATTGGGTGCATTGGGGTTGTTGCCGTTTGCCCCTTCTCGTATCGCTTTGATGCCCAAAAGGTCAAGCATAGCTTTGTAGTCGGCTTGCGTTTTGCGCTGTGTTCTCGCTATGGCACTGTCTTGCTCGGGCGTGCGTTGCGGTTGCTGCGCCATTAATTCGTTGATATTTAATAGGGCAACACATAAAAAGAGGAGCGTGTTTTTCATTATTCTTGTTGTTTAGTTACGCGTAAAAAAATAAATAACCCACGTTAAAACAGTTATGGGGCTACGCCCCGATTAAAAAGAAATAAACAATCATTTGCTACCAAGGTTTTGCACCTAAAGGCGCGTTTAGTCTTTCAAATCTGCGTTCCCTTGCGCCTTTAGGTGCAAAACCTCGGTAGAAATATTAAATAAATTGATTCTATCGGGGCGTAGCCCCAAAACGTTTTAATGTGGGCTAATTTCTTTGAACTCATAAATAGCGGGAAAGCTTTTGTCATGCTGAACGCAGTGGAAGCAACTGTTTTTCCTTTAAATTAAGATGCGTTCACTGCGTTCAGTATGACAAAAGCGACTTGACTACAAAATCTTCAAAGAACCATTTTACTTATTTTATACTGAGGGGTCTCTTGATTTTCATTACTAATCAAGTTTGGCACATTCCCAAGCAGGTTTGAACCATTTAAATGTTCGTTTGAACTATCGAGAGTCCGTGTGACTCTTTCGAGAGCCCATGTGACTCTTTCGAGAGCCCATGTGACTCTTTCGAGAGCCCGTGTGACTCTTTCGAGAGCCCGTGTGACTCTTTCGAGAGCCCGTGTGACTCTTTCGAGAGCCCGTGTGACTCTTTCGAGAGTCCGTGTGACTCTTTCGAGAGCCCGTGTGACTCTTTCGAGAGCCCGTGTGAACCAGTTTGAACCGTCTTACCGATAAGCATCAATTGTCTTAATCGTTCCGTCAGCATTGTATTTCAATTCCGTCATTTTGACATTGCGCAAATGCGTTTTGCCTGACAATTGTACATCGTGATAAAACAAATACCATTTGCCTTTAAATTGAATAATGGAATGATGATTTGTCCAACCTTCAACGGGTTTTAGCAAAATACCTTTATAGGTGAAAGGACCGTAAGGATTGTCACCAATCGCATAACAAATATTGTGTGTATCGCCTGTGGAGTAAGAAAAATAGTATTTATCCTTGTATTTATGCACCCAAGACGCTTCAAAAAAACGCTTTTCGTTATTGTCTTCCATGAAAAGTTTACCTTTTTCGTCCAATATTTTAACCTCTTTGGGTTCTTCGGCAAAACTTTTTAAATCAGCAGACATTTTAGCAATGCGCGGCAAACGGGCGGCTTCTCCTTTCTTCGGATTATCGGTTTTGCCTTGATATGTATTGCCTTTATAACGCTGCAACTGACCGCCCCAAATACCACCAAAATACATATACACTTGTCCGTCTTTATCTTTAAAAACGGCAGGGTCAATGCTGTAACTGCCTTTAATCGGTTCGGGTTCGGCTTTAAAAGGACCTTCGGGCTTTTTGCTCGTTGCAACACCCATTTGGAAAACGTCTTGCTTATTTTTTACAGGGAAATACAAGTAAAAAGTACCGTTTTTCCACACCGCATCAGGCGCCCACATTTGACGACCCGCCCACGGCACATCTTTAATATCAAGTGCCATACCGTGGTCAGTCACTGGGCCACCGACATTATCCATTGACAAAACGCGGTAATCTTTCATGTCGAAATGACCGCCTTCATCGTCCTCTTTTGTTGCCGCCTCAATATCGTGTGACGGATAAATATAGATTTTACCGTTAAAAACGTGTGCAGAAGGGTCAGCGGTGTAAATATGTGACACCAAAGGTTGCGAAATCGGTGTTTTGCCTTGTTTCAGACTTTTCAAATAAGCGATGCTTTTAGGGATATTTTCAAACTCCTTATTACTTTCATCTTCGATGAAAAAGTGTTTCATACCAATGGCATTGGCGCGTTTGATGATAAGGGACCAATTCGCTTGACCTTCGCCAACTGGTACATCGTTTTCAGCAGGTGTGCCACCCGTTAAGTCGCCAACGATGCCTTTTTTAAGGTCTTTGACGTGCATTAATTTCCAACGATTGCCGTATTTGTTCAGCAACGCCACAGGGTCACCGCCGCCGTGCGTAATCCACAAAACATCCATTTCAAAAGAAACATTTTGGGCATTTGTATTTTGAATGATATAATCCAACAGCGTACCGTCACCATATTTTTGAAATTCAAAACCATGGGCATGATAGCAGAAAACCAACCCGTTTTCAGTCATTTTTTTGCCAATGGCATTAAAATCTATCACAGCTTGTTTGGCATTTTCAAGCGTAAAATTGCCTTTTTGATGTGGAATCCAAGCACACATGACGTATTTTGAGCCAAATACCTTTGCTTTTCTAATTATTTCCGTAGGGTCTTTGACCAATTGAGCATAATCCCCACCCGTTGACGGAATGCTGATGCCGCGCGCATCGCACGCCTTTTTAAATTCTTCAGGCGTCATACCTTTGGGGTTACCGCCTTCTATTTCGGTAAAACCCATTGCCTTAATGGTGTCGAGCGTTCCAATGATGTCTTTTGGAAAACTGTTTCTAAAAGTATAAGCTTGTACGCCAAAGGCAGCTTTATAAAGTGGTTTATTTGTTTGAGCCAAAGCCAAAAAAGAGAAGGAAAAAAAGATAAGAGAAAAGGTTAGTTTTTTCATTTTATTTTAAAATTAATGATAAAAATAGTATTTATACTGAGGGGGTAGTTTTGTTGTAAAGGTCACGTATCGGATATTTTAAAAATATCCGATACGTGACCTTTACAACAAATTACTTTTGTTAAGTTGACGACATTAGGTTTTGAGTCATTCTAATTTTACAAATGCCGTTTTTTCAATTGTTCAACAGCGTAATTGGCAGCCCGAGCTGTCAACGCCATATAGGTCAATGATGGATTTTGTGTACCCGTTGATGTCATACAAGCCCCATCGGTAACGAAGACGTTTTTACAGTTATGCAATTGATTCCATTCATTGAGCAGCGATGTTTTAGGGTCTTTACCCATTCTAACGCCGCCCATTTCGTGAATATCAGAACCCGGATTGGAATGAGAATCAACCGCTTTGATGTTTTGGAATCCCGCTAAGGTAAACATCTCTGTCACTTGCTCATTGAAATCATTGACCATTTTATCGTCATTTTTTGTCCAATTTGCCGATAAAATGACTTGTGGAATGCCATATTTGTCTACTAAGTCTTTCGACAAACGAATATGATTGCCTTCAAGAGGCACACATTCGCCCATCATCCATGCACCGATATACCATTTGCCGTAAGTCGGATTGAGGATTGAGGACTTCAAAGCCTCGCCGATGCTGTCTTTATCAGAACTTAAAGAACGCCCTGCACTCACGCCAATCGCATAACCTCTCAAAAAGTCCGTTTCTTGCTTAAGAATATTTCTAAAACGTGGAATATAACCGTTGCTCGGGTTCTTGCCATCGGTTCGGGTGTTTGGGAAACCTTCGTATTCTGCATTGGCTTTACCTCTGTAATTATGCCACGATAGGTATTTTCCCAATAAGCCATTGTCATTACCCAAACCATTCTCAAAGCGTTTGGAAGTCGAATTGAGCAAAATAGCATTGGAATTAAGCGCACCTGCATTCACAAAAACGATTTTTGCATAGTATTCCGTCATTTCCATCGTTTGAGTATCAATGACACGGACACCTTTTGCATCGTTTTTTCGCTCATCATAAATAATGGAATGCACAACAGAATTTGGGCGCAAAGTCATTTTACCTGTCTTTGCCGCCCAAGGTAAAGTGGAAGCATTGCTGCTAAAATAGCCACCATAAGGACAACCGCGTACACACAAGTTTCTGTGTTGACACTTTCCACGTCCTTGCTCGTAGTGGATTTGTTGCGGTTCGGTGATATGGGCGCAACGGGCTTGGATGAGTTGTCTGTCTGTATAATTCTTTGATAATGAATCTTTTAAGTGTGCTTCAACGCAACTCAACTCGATGGGCGGTAGGAACTCGCCATCAGGCAAATGAGGCAAACCGTCTTTGTTGCCCGATACACCCGCAAAACGCTCAACATGGCTGTACCAAGGCGCAATATCCTTGTATCTGATGGGCCAATCAATAGCAAAACCATCACGTTGGGGTCCTTCAAAATCGAAATCACTCCACCGCTGAGTTTGCCTTGCCCACAGCAATGATTTGCCACCAACATGATAGCCACGCGTCCAAGTGAAAGGTTTTTCTTGAATAAAAGGTTGCTCGTCGGGTTTTATCGCCCAATGGAGCGTTTCTTCACGCAAAAAAGAGCGACTACCAGCGTATTGGTTTTTGATGTCAATGGATACTTGACCACGATGCTCAAATTCCCAAGGATTTTTCATCGCTGTTGGATAGTCAGTTATATGTTTTACATCACGTCCACGTTCTAAAACCAAAGTTCTAAGCCCTTTTTCACAGAGTTCTTTGGCTGCCCAACCGCCGCTGATGCCTGAACCTATGACAATTGCATCATATTTCCTTCTTTTCTGACTCTCAATATTGAAATTTGTCATCTTGTTGTTTATAGTTGTTCATTTATGGTATTTAGTTTTTGTACTTCACACTTTATATGGGTACACAGCCGTAAAAATGACCAGGTGCCATGTCGTATTTATAATAGTTGACCAAAATGTATTCAGAAGACGTATAACCTTGAACCGTTAAGTTTTTGAGTAAGGTAAAGAACTCTTTTTGCTTTGCATTTTCGGATATGGATACCCCCCTCAGTATATCGAGCTTTTGAAGGGTCGCTAAAGCACTAAATGCTTGATTGTGCGTCTGTTGTGCCATTTTTTCTATATTGTCTAAACCTACCTTAAAGTCATCTTGTGCGGGTTTTTCAAAACAATCGGCTATCATTTTCTGTACAAAGGAAGGTACGCCCAAGGATTTTGCCCCAGGCTTTTCACCTTCAGGAATGATAGTACTGACAATATCGGTCAATAAATCCTCTTGTATTGCGCTCAAAAAAGGCGTTTCGAGCCTAACGGATTGGAGATTCCATCTGCTTGCCCATGTGGGCATCGTTACGAATGCACCCAATGAGGTTGCGAGGCTTTTGATAGCATGTCGTCTATTCATTGTTCGTCAATTAAATGGTTTTGTATTAAAGAATCATAAAGGCATGAATTTATACTTTTCACGTTACTTATCTACTCAAAAATCTTATTTATTATCCATTTTTTCGGCAAAAGCGGTTTGTGCTTATCTTAAACCCTTATATCGGGTTTTATCTCAGTAAAAACATAAATCACCTCTAATTTTATAACAAAAGAAAACTTATTAAAAACACATTGTTATTTTAAAAAAATCCGTTAGGATTATCACGTTTGTCACGCAGAGCGTGATGGCGCAAAATGCGCTCATAGAAATAATAAAAAAGAACGTCTCCCGAATCCATCGGATTCGCACGTTAAAACACGCGACAACCGTGTGAATCCGATGGATTCATAGAGATTCCAGATTGTTATTTTCTATGAGCGCATTTTGCGCCATCACGCTCTGCGTGACAAACGTGTGAACCCGATGGGTTCAAATTGAATAAAATGAAGTAAAAACAACATAAAAAATCCCGAACTTCTTTGTTTCAAAGTTCGGGATGATTTATGTTGCTTTTTTTACTGAGGGGGACTTATTTTTTCTTTTTCTTATTTTTCCTAATCAACGTTTGAGCATCCACTTTATCCTTTAAACGCCCCGTTAACAATTTGTTTTTAACCAAATCTTCCAAATTAATGAAATGAATCGGCATACCTTCAAATTCAGCCTCTTGGCAATTGGCGAAACTCGTTTCAAAATCCAAACCTTCTAAATCAACAAGAAGGTCAATTCGATTCGGTTCATAACCTAATTGAATAACATTTTCGGGGTTGAGTAAGTCCTCAATTTGGAAACCCATCATACCAAACCCAAAATCTTTAATGGTTTTGATAACCTTCTCTGCATTTTCGGGATGCGCCCACACCCAAAAATCAATATCCTTTGTATAACGCGGATACCCATGATAAGCGACAGCAAAACCGCCTATAACAAGGTATTTAACGTCGTTTACGTTTAACAATCGTATAAACTCTTTGAAATTCTCGTCGAGTACCATATTTCCAATCGTTGTATTGCTTACGAATTTCCTCTAAGGCACGAATGCGCTCAACGGGCGGTCTTGAAAGCCAATACAATACGTCATCGGGTTCTTCTCCTTTTTTGAAAATGCGTATTGTCGGCAATGTATTAACTTGTACCATGCTTTTTTTACAAAAATACGCTTTTTGAGAAATAGAGTAGTAAATTGGGTGACTATTTTTTTGTTTTTTACTGAGGGGGTGGTTTTTTGAATAATTGCGGTAACTGACGCAAGTTGTACAACTAATAATCGCTCAAAATCATTGAAACACTCGGACGGATGCCAATCGTTAAGCCAAAAGTAAAACATACTTATGACATAACACTTAAAGACATCAAATTCAAAAAAAATCCCCTTCCTATCTGTTTATTTCCTAATTTTGGCGATGTTTTCAACACATTTACAATCATCAGAAATTCAAATCAATATACGTGTTTACATTCTTTTCACATCTTGGTCGCTATTTAATTATGCTGCGCACATCTTTCTCAAGACCCGAGAAATGGCGTATGTATTGGATAGAAACGGCGCGACAAATGAATGATATTGGCGTAGGTTCAGTCATAATTGTTGCATTAGTTTCTGTTTTCGTAGGGGCTGTCGCTTCGGTGCAGTTCGCTTATCAGCTCAGTGGGCAGTTGGTGCCACGTTATTATATCGGCTATATCGTCAGGGATTTATGTATTATTGAAATGTCCCCAACTGTCTCATGTCTTGTTTTAGCTGGTAAAGTTGGCTCCAATATGGCTGCTGAAATCGGTGGTATGCGTCAAAAAGAACACATTGATGCGATGGAAGTGATGGGTGTCAATACCGCCGCTTACCTCATTATGCCTAAAATTATCGCTGCGCTTGTGATGATACCGCTTCTTGTAGCGCTATCTGCTTTCTTAGGTATTTTAGGCGGTTATCTCGCCAGTGTACCTACTGAATTACTAACTCATAGCGATTATGTTCGTGGTTTGCGGTCATTTTTTGAACCTTACAATGTGTTCATTATGTTTGTCAAGGCAACAGTGTATGCTTTTCTACTAACTTCTATATCTTGTTATCAAGGTTATCATGTTAAAGGAGGGAGCGTTGAACTAGGTCAAGCCTCTACAAATGCGGTTGTCTACAGTGATATTGCTATCTTATTGGCGGACTACATTATAACTATTGTTTTAACAAGTTGATTGGTTATTGGTTATTGGTTATTGGGGAATTGGTTACTGGTTATCTCAATAACCAATTTCCCAATAACCAGTAACCAATTCCCCAATAACCAATAACTAATAACCACATACAAAATGATTCGAGCAGAAAATATAACCAAATCCTTCGGCGATCAGCAAGTGTTGAAAGGCATTTCTGCCATTTTTGAAGAAGGTAAAACCAATCTCATCATTGGGCGTTCAGGCGCGGGCAAAACCGTTTTGCTCAAATCGCTCATTGGACTCGTTCAACCAACGACAGGTATAGTTTGGTATGACGATGTGAACTTTACAAACCTTGTTAAGGAGGAATTACGGGCTGTGCGTATGCAAATAGGCATGCTTTTTCAAGGTTCTGCCTTGTTTGACTCTTTATCGGTTGAGCAAAATATCCGTTTCCCGCTTGATATGTTTACCAATATGACGGGCAAGGAGAAGTTAGCGCGTGTTAATTATTGTCTTGAAAGGGTGAGCCTCACTGGGGTCAATAAGAAATTTCCATCAGAGCTGTCAGGTGGTATGCAAAAAAGGGTCGGCATTGCGCGTGCTATTGTTTTGAATCCAAAATATCTGTTTTGTGATGAACCGAACTCGGGGCTTGACCCTAAAACTTCGATGGTGATTGATGAATTGATTCGTTCTAT
>JAYTUQ010000106.1:0-32279 GCA_043744455.1 Saprospiraceae bacterium
TATTTAAAAGGGCTAAAGCAACTCAATCTAAATATAAAATAAATTCATCATGAATTAGAAATATTCGTTTTATTCCTAATTTAACAAAGTCAAGGTAACATCATATTATTAACTAATCGAACTACATAATTGAGTTTCCTTAAAACGCTCAATTATAAGTCATACAAAATGAAAAAGTCATGATAAGGTTTGGAAGTATAGCCTACCAAAATACTAGCAAAGACTTTGTATTTATTTTGGTTATTACAAATATGTTTATTGTTACATCAAGTTGTGATATTAAAAAAACTAATTCATCAAAAGATATGAGTCAATCAATAAAAATTGAAAATCAAATGGGCGTTGTAGGTTTTTGGGAGACAGTAAATTCCTACACAATTACAGTTCATGAACTTAAAACTTATGATTCTCAAATATTATTTGTTGTTGAGAACATGCCTGATTCTTTGAAAAAACCTGGCATTAAAGTTCTTTTTAGCGGTAATTACAAGAAGAATCCCAAGTTGCCCCTACCTTTTTTAGGTGGACAAGAGATTTTTCAATTGGATATAATTGAAATTCAAAGAAATGACAAAAAATAAATGTTCTCATAATAATTTTTCACATTTAAAACATTTCTAGCATGGCAAAGAAAGTATTAAAACGAAAAGATTTTGTCCCTCAAAGCCCGACGGATATCCTTCAAGCACAAGAATTTTTGAAACTTTTTGGATATCTTGAACCAGTTGATCCTCTTCGCTTTGAAGGAATCGAATTGCCTCCTGAAGTTGAATCACTTTCATTAAAAAAGTCAAAGACTGTCCCTGGAGAAATGACCGATACAACTGAGAATGCACTTGGTCGGTATCAAGAATTCCATGGGCTACCCAAAACAAACCAGCTGGACGAAGCAACCATTACATCTATGAATCAAAAGCGATGTGGCGTACCTGATTTAAATCCTTCTTCAGGGTTGGCTTCTTTTGTTGCTCAAGGTAATAGATGGACTTCAAACACAATTACTTATGGGTTTCAAAATTACTCTCCGGACTTATCTCAAGCAGATACAGAACAAGCCATAGCACAAGCGTTTGCGATGTGGGCTGCAGAAACACGTCTGCGATTTTTACAAATTCCGTTTGCTTCAAATCCTAATATTCGTATAAGATTTGTAGCTGGTGATCATGGCGATGGTTCATCTTTCGATGGGGCGAGTGGTGTATTAGCTCATGCTTTTTATCCTCCACCTAATTCAGGAGATTTAGCAGGGGATGCACATTTTGATGAAGCTGAAACATGGACAATAACGGTACCACCCGGTGCTGGTCGGATTGATTTAGTTACTGTAGCCGCACATGAATTTGGACATTCACTTGGTCTTAACCACTCAAATGTTAGTGGATCTCTGATGTTTCCTTCATATTCTGGTCCACATCGTTTTTTACATTCTGACGATGTAGCTGGCATACAAAGTATTTATGGCGGTTATTCGATTGATTATGCTTCATGGGTGCATGGTACAAGTATTCAAATTGAGTTCCCAAATAATTTGGAGTCTATAACTCGGGCGGGATTTTACACTTATTTAGTAGGTAAGGCAAATACAACAAATTGGTTTCATTTTCCTGTTCCAACACCTGTTATTATGGATAGCGTACGATTAAGTGTTATTTGCGCCATTTTACGATTCCGCACGATGTCTGCAAATGCAATCGTCAGAGACGTACATATCTATGATGGTTTTACACGTATTGATACTCATAATGGGGTTAATCTAAGCGGAGACCAATGGTTTGTTAAGTTCGGAATAGCTAATAAGCCTCAAGTATTT
This sequence comes from Saprospiraceae bacterium, assembly GCA_043744455.1. Taxonomy (GTDB): domain Bacteria; phylum Bacteroidota; class Bacteroidia; order Chitinophagales; family Saprospiraceae; genus JAAFJT01. The sequence continues at coordinate 1,811 of JAYTUQ010000106.1, forward strand.
TGGGGGTTGAATATTTCAATCGGTGTCGAGTTTAAAGGCGGTACAGCTGCCGAAAGGCGTATGGATTTTGTGTCGGCTGGATTTGACTTGTTTAAGTAACCAAATTTGAATTTAGGTGAGTTTTCTGAAAGGTTAGCTTTGTTAATCGATTATGAAGTCTATTTATTCAAACAAAGTAAGAAACTGTTTTAAAACTGTTTCTTAAATACCTTACAAGCCTTAAACTATAAAAAAAGAATTGGCGTGTTTTAATCGTTTAAGGCTTGTAAAAAAATGCGACTGTTTTATCTCATAAAAGGTTTTAAAATAGTTTCTAAGTCCGTTCTTGTTAATGACATAAGTATTTAACCATATTTTTCATTTTTTAAAATAATATTTCCATATGAAACATCATGCAACAAATGGCGAGACACTCGCTGCGGAAACAGAAGGCAAAAATACGAATATAACTATTCTTGAAGAGCCAAATAAAATTACAGAAACTTTATACGAAATTACAACAGAAACAGTAGAAGCAGATAAGGCTGTTTCTAATACAAGTGCTTCGCTAAGTCTGAATAATGAATACGAAACAATGGGCATGGAAGCTCTAACCTCTAAAAGCGGAAATGAGAATGTTTTGCCTGCTTTACCTGCATTATTAGGAAGTTATACATCAGATGAATTGTCTCTCATGTTTCCCGATACACGGGATTTGGACGAAGTCGTTATTGGCGTTGACAATCGTGTTAGAATCAACCCAACTACCAGTTATCCTTGGCGAGCTATTTGTGCTTTACGCATTACAGCGCGTAATGGACAACGTTATATCGGGACAGGTTGGTTAGTTGGGCCTCGAACGGTCATCACAGCGGGTCATTGCGTTTATATGCACAATGAAGGTGGTTGGGCATCGTCAATAGAAGTGATTCCAGCCTTGAATGACGCTTCACGCCCTTATGGCTCTTGCAAATCATCAAATTTGAGAAGCGTGACAGGTTGGACAAATGACCGAAATAGAGACAACGACTACGGTGCTATTATTTTACCTACCAATTGTCGCTTGGGTGATACTGTTGGTTATTTTGGGTTTGCTGTGCGTAACGATTCTTTCTTACTTAATGCTGCATTGAATCTCTCTGGTTATCCTGCGGATAAAGGCGGCAACCAACAATGGTGGATGGCACAAAAACCAAACAACGTTTCGTCACGAGTCATTACTTACCAAATTGACACATTCGGAGGACAAAGTGGTTCACCTGTTTGGGTTTTACAAAATGGACAACGGTACGGTGTCGGTATCCACACAAACGGGGCAAATTCTGGAAATTCCGCTACCCGTATTGTTCAAGCGGTTTACGACAATATTCTGAATTGGAAAAATGAAGGATTATAAATGACTTCGTATAAAATGCAAAAATGAAGCAAAATATATTTAATTTTTGGGTTTTAGGGGTGTTTTGTTCATGTTTATTCTTTACACATTGTGATAATAGCAATAAAACAAAACACCCAAAATCCAATGAAAAAAATCGAAATATGGTGCCTTATGATATCAGAATTAAACTTATCGATTATCAAAACAACCCTGTATCAGATGCCCTTGTCTGTGTAACAGGAGGACCAGATGCATTTCCTGAAATTGCAGTATTATCTGATAATAATGGTTATTTTAAATTAACAACAGGAAAAATAGCAGGCACTTATACTATAACTGTTCAGTTTCAAGGAAAAAAGAACAATTTCAAAGTAGAAGTTCCCCAAAAGGAGAGTCTAAACACACTTGTGTTAGGCCCTTAATAGTTTATGTATATTCAGTATGACAGATAGTAATGTAGAATCCCTCGACCAGCTTGCTAAGAACACACTTCATGGTCGTCCACGCTGTTACAAGTATAAGATATAAACAAAATAAACGCTCTAGCTTCTAAACATCTCCAGTTGCGACACATACTATAAAACACATCTTCAAATGCAAATAACTCCCCCTCAGTATCCAGAAAAAAAGCGGCTCAATCCACCGATTAAGCCGCTTTTTCTATCTTGTTAATCCTAAACTTTCCCTCAACCTTTGAACACCTCTTTTAATTCGGATTAATAGCTGGCATGTCTATCATATTGCGATTGTGCGAATGGAAATAATAGGCGTCAGCAGGTTTGTGGTATTGATAGCGTTCGATTGAATCATCATTGTATTGCACAATCAACAAATTGTCTTCAAAATAGAGGTCTTTAATGTCGTCGCTGTCAACGATCATGACGCCCCGTTCGCGGCTTTGCTTATCGGCGTGAAAATGCGGTAGAAAATAATAGGGCAAGCCGTTGTCGTCGGCAATGACAACCGTGTCTTCTGCCATAAATTCAGTCTTTAGTAAACGCCTATATAATTCGCATAAGGAGTCATCGCATTTATCAGGTGTTGTGCCTTGTAAATTGGCAATAGAAATGGCTTTGTCTTTAATGGCAAAGAAATTATTTTTGGCTTCGGCTTTAGTGATTTTTTGCATGATTAAGTCATTTTTGATATGATTGAATGATTATTTTAATCTTCAAAAAATTAATACGATATCTAAAATGATTTGTTACACCATTTTTGGTTGCACTTGTTATACGGGAAAAGAAACCATTCTATTGCAACTTTTCGTCATTCAGCTCGATTCGTTTTTAACTCGAAGTATCTGAAAAAAGTTGCCGAGATTGCAAAGCTACCCCTCAGTATTTCCACACAAAAAGCGGCTCAATCCACCATTAAATCCGTTTTTGTCATTCTGAACTAAATGAAAGTATCTTAATATGCTACCCATACAGATTCTTTCATTTAGTTCAGAATGACAAAAACGGATTACTCAGATAAACTATCAAAGATTTTGAGTTCGTTTCAATGCTAAACAAGTTCGTGAACACTTTTTGCAATCGCATTTTAACTCATTTCACCATGCGCAGACTTTTTTCCATGACGTTTCAACTCATTTCACCATGCGCAGACTCTTCGCCATGACGTTTCAACTCATTTCACCATGTGCAGACTCTTCGCCATGACGTTTCAAATCATTTCACCGTGCGCAGACTCTTTGCTATGACGTTTCAACTCATTTCACCGTGTGCAGACTTTTCGCTATGACGTGTCAAATTATTTCACCGTGCGCAGACTCTTTGCCATGACGTGTCAAATCATTTCACCATTCGCAGACTCTTCATCATGATGATTTAATATAAAATGCTCAAAAACACATATCTATTTGTGTCATAAGAAAAATACTGACAACCGTTTTCTCACACATTGTAAACGTAAAATAAACGATATGTAATTTAATCTTTTTTTTTATGTGTTGGTATTCTTTTTGCTTAAGTCTGTGCGGAAGATATTTTCCAGTTTATTTAGTTCTTTGTTGATGTGTTGGCAAAAGGTGGGGAAAATGTTATTTTAGCAGCTGGTTTTTCTGTACAAAAACCCAATAGTTCTTACACGTCATTGGAAGCCCCTTTGGTGCTCAAACTTGACAATGACATCAAGAAAGGTGTTGTCAATGTACAATTAGAAAAGGTGGAAGGTGCAACCGTTTATGGTATTGAAAAGTGCATCGTTACGCCAGGTGAACCCGACAGTCCATGGATGAATGGGGATTACAGTTCTGCACTCAAGTTTCAGATGACGGGACTCGAATCGAGTAAAACATATTTATTTCGTTTCCGCGCTATTGGCTGCAAAGGTTTGGTCAGCGCGTTTTCAGATGTGGAGACATTAGAAGTGTGGTAATTTTTAATTAGGCATTCAGCTTTCAAGTATTCACTTTGCTTTCATTTTTTATCTTACAATTCATTATTTATGCTATTTATTCCTCTTGCCTCATCGGCGTGAAGCCTATTTTCTGCATGGAAGATAGGCTATTTTTTCTATGCGTTGTCTGAATAGATATTAAAAACCTTAACTAAATGAAACAAATCCTGTACATCAGTCTCTTTTCTGTCTTTTTTTGCTCAACAGACCGATTTATGTTTTATGCAAAACTTGATGGCGGTGATGAACGGGTATAATTTTCACAATACTACTCGTCAAATAAAAAATCGAATGTCCACTACCTTCTTCAGGAAAAACATGTTGCGGCACAGCGAGGTGGCAGGTTATATTGCATTCCACATTGCCTATCTTGCGCCACGTAAAGGGCAGTTCGACTTCATAATTGGCTATTTGAAAAGGTTTAACACCGTTGGCATCACAGGCTGGATTGTGGTTAAAGAAACGCACAGGGTAGGTATTGCCGCCCAAATTTGAGACATAAAATCGGGGCGTTATCTCTACTTTGTCTTTGACAAATACATCGTAAAAGTTGAATTGTCGTCCAATCGAAAATTCTAAAATCGAGGCACACGTGTGTCCCCAATCATATTCATAACGCAAGTCAGTATCAAATAGCTTATTTGTCCAATTTAATTGGGTAGAAATGAGATTGTTTAAACCATATTTATCGTCGTCTGTGCCATAGTTGACAAAGGCGTGTTCGTAACTCGACACGATACTGAGGGGTTTCGAGAGTTGCCACATTTTGCTGATACCGATGTCCGTTTCAGCCCATTTGGGTGTTGTTTGACTCCATGAAAAGCCATTGACGTATATGTCCAAATTGTTTTTTTGAAAACCCGCCAATGGGTCTATTGCCCACTGATTGATATTGTTATCACGCCCCAAAGAATTGACATGACTCATCAAAACGCCACCCGCATAAAAAAAACCATCGTTCATGACATTGTTTTCGAGGGAATCAATGGTTGAATCAAAAAAGCTGAAACGCATACTGTTAGAGCGTTTGATGCGCTTGCGATGTTGCGCATATACTGAGGGGGTGGTTAAAATGAAAGACATAAAAAGGATAAAAATGCGGAGGTATGTTGTCATCTCATCAGTTGTTTAAACTTAGGTGTAGAGAACCAATGTTCGGGAAACTAAAAAAAAGTTTCCCGAACAAAAGTAAATGAAAAGCAGAAAAATGCGTGCAAGTTTTGTCATTTTAAACAGTTGTTAGAAGGATGGAAATAAACGAAGTTTCCTCGAAAGCGGTTTTATAAAGTCGCATACTGGTAAGTAAAATCTTTGAGTTCCGCCCAGGTCTTAACTTCATTTTTACCATGCGGATTGCGTAAGTTAATACCATCATCTGTGATATTGAGTACACTGTAGTAATGTGTTTTACTACTTACAACAACTCGTTTACCTGCTTTTACAAGAGCTTTAACCTTTTCGAGGTTCATCATTTCACCAAGCAGTGGTGCAGCATCTTTTTCTTTGGTACCGAGAATTGTTTCAAATGCCAATGTACTACCTGTTGGACTGCCCGACAATTTGCCATAGTTATTACCCAGCAACATGGCAAAAGCTTTCTCGATTATTACGGGCCATAAAGGTAGTTTACCCGCTTCTGTTTCCAAACTGGCATAAGCAAACAAAGATTTATTATCCTTTTTTGATTTGTACATTGGAAAACGCGATGGTACTGTTATAGATATTGGTTCTAATTTACCATCTATATTTTTAAACAACGTGACGACATAAGCTTCCGCTCCTTTTTTGTTAGGCTGAATGATATTAAATATCTTATCCTTACCCGTTGCAGAATCAACCAAAGAAATCAAAGGTGCCAATAACCAACAGTCGCCAAGTAAACCTTGTTTGACATCTTCAACCATTGGACCGTTTTCATTAAAAGGTACACCTTTAACGTTCGAATACTTAACATCACCAACACCTTCATGCTTCTCTAAAACTTGGGGTTCATTATCGTTTAATTCTTTAACCCGACTATGAACAGAAAAATACCCATGATTGGGAAATTTGTCAAGTAATGCTTGATATTCATTTACAATAGGGAGACCTAAAACTACCTTTTCAAGTTCCATTTTCAACTCTTTATGCAAACTAAAAAGCCAACCTAACAAGCTATCAAGTTTTTCATCAGCATTTTTATCCAATATTGCTCCAATGGCATCTTTTGTTTTTTGATAATGATTCAATACAATGTCAAATGCTAATGCTTCATTTTCAGACTCTGTTGTAGGTACTTTTTCGTATTTGTCAAGAGCATTTAGCAAATCGTTGATATGCGCTTTATATGTTTCACCTGCTGCTTTTAATAGTTCAGCGGTTGTGAGATTTTCCAACTTCATCTGCACAATTTGGGATGAATCGTTGGATGAAGAATGGTTAAATGTCGAATTTATGTCGTTTCCCTTACGTTGTAGCGTACTTTGTCCAGCTTTTTCACCCATCAAATCAGCTTCATATTCCAATCCAGCATCATCATTTACGCCTAAACCGTCTTTCATCTGCAATGTTGGTTGCACACGTCCTTGTTTTTGTTGCACAACATGCCAAGCCTCATGGGGCAAATGTTCTTCTTGTCCTGCTGCAAGATGAATATCAGAGCCTTGAGCATAGGCAAGAGCATTGATTTGGTTGGGCTTGCTTGAATTGAAATGTACTTTTATATCACTAACATCCATGCCCGAAAGGTTTTCGATACCAGATTTTAAGTTATCGGGCAATCCCGTTTTGTTTTCAGTTTTTACTGTTGGTGTTCCCATTGATGGGTTATTGTTTGTCTTTTTTTGAAGAGCAGACCCATTTGATGGCTGAAAGGATTTTGTGAAAAAAGCATTTTGAGAATGTGGATTGAAAAATAGATCATCTACCTTTTGAACAACTGCTGAGGAATGAATATTGAAAAAAGGGCTATTTGCCGCCTTAAATTGCCGTGTGGTAATTGATTTAGTTTGTTTATTTCGGTTTTCCATGATGATTGTTTTAGATTGGCTGTCTCTCAACAGAAAATTCTACCGCACAGATTTTAAAACATAAAGAAAGTGATTTTCACGTGATTCTAAGCTATTTTCATTCAAATTTATTTCATTTCCTAACAATTTATGGTGTATTTTTTAACTTTTAAAAAATTAAACAGCATTATGGGAATAACTACGAACGCTTTTTTCTTTAACTTAAAAACAATTAAGCAATGAAAATGCAACATTAACATGACCACATCAATCGTTTGCACGATTTAGTTGAAAAAAAGCAACGGGTTCACTCGACACACTCGCTCAAAAATTTTTCGTTGGACGTAGTACGATGTCTCGTTTATATTGATGAATTCAGACAAGAATTTGATTCACCACTCGCCTATCATAGAGCGAGCGGGACATGCCCTATTATTTTTATTACACAGAACCATTTGAGTGGAAAGTATGACGGGAAATCTAAAAAAATGAAAATGAAAAAAAATTAATAAATTTCTTAGACATTCTCATTTTTTGAGAATCAAATTTTTCAACTTTGTACCGTAACATCAATAAACGATAGTGAGACAATCATTGAAAAACGCTTTTTTCATCTTATAAATAAAGAAGATATGCCACCTGAAACGTTAAACGCGCTCGAGAATCCAAGTGCCGCCGAGCGTCTGTCAATTGATTCGTTCAATTGTGATGCGGTATAAACCCACTTCGTTTATCTATAAATATAAAAAAATAGAGAATTTCTTAGTACCTACGCGTCAAGAATTCGTCTTCAAAGACTTTTCTTTAGTGGGTTTATTAATCACCATGCCTTTATCCTTTGATTCAGTGTTTAGTAAGTTAAAAACCAATTTATCATATTTTTCGGTTACATTAAAAAATAGCTTATGGCTAATTTGGAGCAATTAAAATCGCTAATTGAAAATAGGAGATGGAATCATAAAATATGAATTCAAAGAATACTCAATTTTTCAACTATCAAGCACACTTACGTGCTATCGTTTTGTTTCTCAATTATGACAACATTGGTTTTTTAGGAAGACATTAGGGTAGGCGTGAAAACTCTTTTAAGTTTTAAAATAAAACTGTTTTATTAACCATAAACTGCCGTTCGGATGCACCAGCACTTGAACGGCAGTTCTTTTTTTAATAGTTTTTGATTACTGTTTGATAAACTTCGCACTAAATTGTTGTTCATTACTTCTCAAACTTATAACATAGACCCCTGCTTTTAAATGACTGATGTCCAATGCGAATTCTGAACCCATTGAATCAGAATACAACTTATTCAACAAGACTTGCCCTTGTGCATTCATAACCCTGTAAAAAGCCGTTTTTACTGAGGGGGGTATTTTTACATTAATACTGCCCCCTGAAATGCTTGGATAAACTGACAGTTCATGCACTTGCATATCAGAATAGCTCTCAATAGGCGGTAAGGCGGGCGGTGAATACAGCAACTCATGCGCACCTATATCAAAGCTACTGCCCTGCGGACGTGATGTGCCCAATCGATCAGTTGTGATACCTAATGAAGTCAAATTATTACCCCAATCTAAGATAGATGATGAAGATGTCAACAGATATTCAGTCGTATCTGAAAACAAACTCATTTTATTAGAAATAAAAAAGCTTGGTGGTGAAGTATAAGCAGTGCGTAAAGCATAGTTTTTCGCACTGTCAATATGCTGTGCTGCAGCACCCAATAGTTGAAATGACCAATACGGACCAATTATGATATTGTTTTTAGCAACAGGCGTATAGTTTTTTGGAAAACTGAAAAACGTATTTGTACCATTGACATTTTGATAGTAATTTAAACCATAATCATAGATTTTCAAACCTACATTAGTAATATTCGACAACGTGTTGTTTGCTACAATCAAAGTCATATTATTCTGAATACTATCGCGGGTATCTATGAACATACCATCGCTGCTACCGACAATTAAATTATTGTAGATTTGGGTATTTTCCACAAATCCAATCGCTACAATGGCGCCACATTTTACATTTCGAATGGTATTGTTGTAAAGACTACCGCCCGAACCCGAACCCAACTGAATGCCGTTGCATTGTTGCGACACATTGGCTTGACCTGAACTATCGACATCATTGTTATAAACTTCTGCATCTGGCGCGCAACCGTATTGAATAGCTTCCCAACCTGAGTTTCTAACGATATTGTTATAGACTTTCAAGCCCAAAATACGGTGTGGATAAACGACGACACTTTGTCCATTGCACGTCCGCGTCAAACCACTTTGCCAGAATGAATTACCAATATACAAACCTTCGCTCCCTGTATTTCTGACATAGTTGTCATGGACTTTTATATTGTACATCGTAAAGCTGTCCCGCCAAGTATTACCACTACATGTGGGGTCTTGTTTAATCATCATCCCCGCAAAACTTGCTTGCGTGATTTTTAAGTGATCAACTTCAACATCTGTACTCAAACCAACAACGACTAAACCCGAATAGCCTGATTTTGAACCATTTAGGTTCATGCCATAAGTCAAACTGCTATCGCCTGTTCCTGTAATGCGGATGTACCGACAATTATCGAATGACATAGTATGATAGTCGTTTGTACTTAAATTGACGAGACCACCACAGTTTTTAAAGATAATGGGTGAATCAATTGTTCCTTGAAAATCAGTAAAACGGATTTGGTTATAATTTCCTGCTTGCAAACAAACGGTCTGTCCGGGCTGAATGTGAAGATAACTTAATCCTATTTTACCCGGGGTCCACGGGCGATAAGTCAGATACGAAGGTGATGTTGTTGGGTTAATGGTCACATCACAGCCGCAGGAATTTTGGGCATTAACCACACAGAAGAGACATAGAGACAGAAATGTCCCTAACATTAATTTTAGTTGATTCATTGGCTAAAGTTTTAAATTATTGTGAATAAAATAGTTTGTCATACAAACATAGAGAAAAAATATCAAGCAATTTACTCGCTCAAGGTCTTGGCGGCAGTGGTTTAAACGGCTTATCAAAAGTATTTGCGCCTTGTACTTTTACTTTTCGTTTATAGACTTTGTCTACACTTGTCACATACAATATATCGAAATTAGGTCCACCAAAACATAGATTTGAAGCCTGTCCAATAGTAGGCACTGGCATAATGGCATTCACGCGCCCCATTTGGTCCAAAACTTGGATACCCAAACGACAAGTGACATACACGCGTCCTTGACGGTCGCATTTGATACCATCAGACCACGCATTTTCGGCATTGTCGGGAACGTGAAGCCAACCGTGACGCTGTTTATTCGTCAATGTGCCGTCAGCTTTTACTTGATAAACCCATACCCAATGCGAAGCAGATTCGGTGATGTACATTTGCGTTTGATCAGGGGAGAGACATAAACCATTTGCAAATTTTATACCTTCGTCAACCACTACCCTTTCGCCATTGGGTCTTAAAAGATAAATTTTGCTTGGTTTTTCACTTCCATCAGGTTGCGTGATATAGATATTGCCATTGTTGGCGACAATAATATCATTTCCTCCAAGGCTATCTGCCAAAATAGTTGGCTTCAATTGTGGGTCATAACGGATGACTTGTTTGACTGGATAACCACCCCACCCACTTGTAATCGTCACCATTTGACCCTCTGTCGAAAATGATGTGCCACTGGCTCTTTTAGTATCAATCGGTAACAATGCGACCTTTCCATCTAAACCCACTTTATAGGTTTTAGCATTCGGGATGTCTTGAAAAAAAACTTCACCTTTAGCATTTGCAATGACCCCCTCAGTAAATTTATAGCCTTCACCCACCAATTCCCAATCCTCATTAGGTATGAGAATATCCGACAAAAATGGATTTTTTGTTTGTGTATTGCCGACAGGTTTAGGATAATCTTTCCACAACCAACGCATGGCTTCGGGGAATATAGCCGTCCCATGTTTCCCATTGTGTGCCCCTTCTCCCCAAATATGATTGACTTCATAGCCCGAAAATATCAAGGCACGTTCCATACTTTCGTTGGCTTTCCACCAATCGCCACCATATATATTGAGGTCGTTTGTGCCGTCTTGTAGAAAAATACGCAAAGGCTTAGGCACATATTTACGAACGAGTGTGGGATATTCATGTCCACCCCGCAAGCCGACATACGTACCTATGGCACTAAAAACCCTTGAAAAGGCATCGGGACGTTCCCATGCTGCCGTAAATGCACAGACTGCACCACTACTCGAACCGCCTATAGCTCGGTCATTGCCATTTTTAGAGAGGTGAATGACTCGTCCATCACTCGTTTTTAGTTTTTCAACTTCGGGTAAGATTTCATTCAAAATAAAACGCGCGTAAGCATCACCCAGACCATCGTATTCAAAACTGCGGTTGAGTCTATCGAGTGCTGTTGCCGTATCCGTAGCGTGCACGATTCCGGGTTTAACAAAAATGCCAATGGTAATAGGCATCTCTTTTTGATGAATTAAATTGTCAAAAACGGTGGGTGCTTTCCACTGAATACCGTCTTGATTGACATACACACAAGCCGGTTTGTCGGGCGTATATTGTGCAGGAACATACACCCAATACTCGCGCCATGTGCCAGGAAATATTTTAGAATTGTTGAAAGTACCTTTGATGATTTGTCCTTTGGGCACACCTGCTTGTTCATTTGAAGCAGGGTCAACGAGATAATCTTCATTAATAGTCTGTGAAAACAAGGCGGTTTGTCCTATCAAAAGGAGGAATAATATTGTCTGTTTCATTCTTATTTTTTTAAATTGATATAAAAAGCTTTTCCGCCTAATTGCTTACCTTGTGACTCTACACAACACAAAAGACAAGACAAATAATGCAAAATAATTGGCTAAATATAGCAATTTACAAGAACAATTGGGTTAATAATGACACTGTAATAATATGTTTACTGTTTACGGCTTCTAAATATTTCGTATGTCAAAGACCCCTCAGTATAATGTCCAAAAAATATTCATTTAAATAGCCATAACGACAATATATGTTGTGCCTAAAAGGGTATTTACGACTTGATTGACGATAACAACTTATAACTTTTAACCACATTAATTGCTTTTGACCCCAATTTTAACAGGTTAAAAAACTTTACTTAGTTCCTTTCTTGGCGGTGTTTTACATCAATGCTGAATTATCACCTTTTCCGTCCTAACCATTACATGGCGTGGCGGGTTTAATCCGATTTGCAGTAATCAATAAAATAATTTAATGCCTTTTTCGCTGCATTTCGTCTTGACGCATCGGCATCGCATCTATTAGCCCAAATAATTGCGTATTTTCTGTGATTTTATATGATTGCAAAGCAACATGCCCATCTTTTCCAATCAATAAAAACGTAAATGGAACAGATTTCACATCGTATTTTTTCAAAAAAGATTTGTCTGTTTGGTTTAATACATACGTCTCAATGACAATATCCCTGTCCACACAACCTGCTTCGTCAGATTGCAATATTTTCATTTGTTGTATTAATGTTGCATTGTTTTTAGTATCCGCAAATAATAAGACACGCCGTTTATTATTGGTTTGAGCAGATAAAACCAATGTTCCGAGACAAATGAAAATAAGCATGAATATTTTTAAATTGTTGATTGTCATTTTTCCCTTATTTTTAAAATTAAAACGTAAAATGAGAACATACAAAGTATGAACAAGCTCAGTTACTTCTACAATTTTGGTACCCCCTCAGTATTAGTCAATAAAAACTATCAGAACACGAATGTCATTAATTAGCGCGTTTTTTGAGATTTAATATTGGCTCTGCGCTCGACTTCGTGAACAATATGTTGGATTGCACTGGGCGGAAAAGGAGAAACACAACTCACATTTATTTCACATAATGTATATTTATCTGGAGTGGATTGACCATTGACATCATTAATAAAAAAATCAGCATCCCAAATAACAGGCAACCTATCATCTGTAATTGAAAACTTTTGCTGCAATTCTGGTACCCATTGTGTTTCCATAATTTCTTTCAAGTCACTGAATAATCCGCAATGTTCACTGAAATAATATCGCTTACTTGGCATGACATAACTTACTTGATTTTTATCTTTTGATGTATAAAGAGCATTCACTTCTTGGTATCCGAAACCCGAAACGCCGTTGCCAGTTAAATAACATCTGACCATACCATTGTCAATGTGCTCATTCCATTCCTGATTTATCAATAAGCCTTGTTTGGAAAAATTAGATTTGAATAAATTATAGAAATCTGTTAAAGAATAGGTTTTTGCTACATTGCCTTCTTTGGCATGTATAACCGTCATATTATTTTCATGTGTGTTGTAAATGACCTTATAGACACCTTCTCCGCCATTGCCACGATATTTTTTTAAGACGCGTATGTTTATTTTTTCAAAAGACTTTAAAAATTCATTTCTAAAATCTTCAAATTGGGTATAAATTCTGATATTACTACCCCAATCCATATCCTTTGTAGCGTACAAAACCTTCTTCGTACCTATTTTCAAAATTGTTTCTGGATGAGTGGATACTAAGCAGCCTTTATTGGTCAAATCAATTAATAAAGCATCGAGTTTTTTTCTATCATGTCCTTGCTCAACAGGATTGACCCAAACCAAAATCATGTCAAAGTCAAGTAGTTCGACCCTTAATTTATCCGTTTCGTTGTCGTTATAATTCTTTGAAACAACCTGAAATCCCTCTGCTACAAAAGCCATTGCAAGGTCTTTATATTTTTCTTCTATTAAAGCATTTCGATTAGAACTGATATCACCATATACCAAGATAGCAACTGAAATTGATTTCATATGTTGAATTGAAATTGTAAATTTTTGTTTAACTTTTATTGAAAAACAAGGCTTATTATCAAAAAATAGCTAAAAATGCTGAGGGTAGGTATTTAGGTGTGCAGAAGCTCAAACTCATGTATAAAAATATGCAAAAAACATAACGACGAAAAAAATGAGTAAAAAGAGCCATAATGAAAACCGTGAACTTTGGCGATAGACATTATAAAGTTCCTCCATCGCGTTGTACCAATCGTAATTTATTTTAGTAACAAATTTTTCATCTCCTAAAACAAAATAGTTTTTTGTATTCGTACCATGCTGTTTTAGCACTAAAAACGTATCGTTCATAAATTTGATGTCGTATAAAATCGTATTTCTGCCCTCATCCAGTACAAAAGCACCGCCCACCAAACGCCAACTACGCTTTGTCATCACGCCATTATCAAAAACGAGATATTCACCATCGGGCATGAAAATATGGATAAAAGACTTATCCCAAGCTTCTGTGCCTTGAATTTCCATCCAACGACATTCTTGCCAGAGTGTCGTTTCTTCGATAGCATTCGACCAATTTTCAATTCTTGGAAGAATGAAATCAAGGTATTGCTCCATCGTTTGATAGTCACGAGGCAGCTCTAATTCAAATGTACTTGTGATTCTATCTAAAAATTTCCCTTCCAAAGCTGTACGATTTTGAAGCAAAAATAGATTTTTTTTTAGAAAATTGGGCTATGCACTGATTCAAAGTTTTGAGAAATAGAAAAGGGTGTGGGCAAAGCCCGCACCCCTAAAGAGTCATACATTCTTGTTGTTTAGCTTAAATTTTTATTTGTTTGTATCCCTTCGTTACTTTATTGTATCCTTACGTTGCTTTATTAACACAATTTTAAGAAAATCCGACGAACAGGCTACTCAGATTATTTTCCAAATTAAGCTCGATGACTCAATGTGCTTTTGTAATTTGAACAATCTAAGTAACCTGTGTTGAAGGAATGAAAATAGGTAACTAAACTTCACCCATCGTATGAATCAAAAAAAACTATTTTCACTTCTATATTTTGCTTTTCAAAATGTCAAAAAAATGATAATTGGATATTTGGTTACTTTCTTGAATTTTGTTCTGTATCTTAATTGTATCTTATTTGTAGCGCAAACTTAGAATATTAATAGCAAATGGCGATTACCTCCATTTATCAACAATAAAAGAAAACGTTTGTGCAACCGTTTGCGGTTGATAAGTATTTATAAATGTGGATAAATAATTACCTTAGCCCCATGAAAAGAACAACAATTAAAGACATTGCCACCCTTGCGGGCGTAAGCATCTCTACGGTTTCAAGAGCATTGAAAAATCATCCCGATATTAGTCTTTCACTTCGGGAGAAAATTCAACAAATAGCTGATGAGTTGCATTACCATCCCAACTTGGCGGCTATACAACTGCGCAAACAAAAAAGCCATATCATTGGTTTGATTATCCCCGAAGTGCACATGTTTTTTTTGCCTTCTGTTATTAAGGGCATTTCGGAAGTTATTCAGAAATCGAATTATAAACTTTTGGTACTTCAATCGAATGATGATTATGAACAAGAAATCGAAAACGTGCGTATTTGCTACGAAAACGGTGTAGATGGTCTGTTGTTAGCCTTAGGGAATCAAACCGTTAAACTTGATCATCTTGAAGATATGAAAAAAGCAGATATACCTGTTGTTTTATTTGATAAAGTATTAAATAACAATTATTTCGATGAAATTATTATAGATGATGTGAAAGCGACGCAGGTCTGTGTAGAGTATTTAATATCAACAGGCTGTCGGCGAATCGTGGGTATATTTGGTAATACCAACCTTATGATTACAAGTAAAAGATTAGAAGGATTTAAGGAACTGATACAATCGAAAGCGGCACTAAATATAGCTGCCGAATGTCATTTTGTAACAAATACTTTTGAGGCTTACTCTTATGTGAGTCAAGTTTACGCAACCTTCAAACCTGATGGTATTTTTGCTATGAGTGATGAAATTTTAGCAGGTGTTATACCAGCTTTAAAAAAATTGAAAGTGGCGATTCCTGATGAATGTTCTGTTATCAGTATAAGTGATGGTTTTTTGCCCAAAATCCTTGACCCAGAAGTCACTTACTTACATCACGATGGCTTTAATTTAGGCTGTATGGCAGCACATCATATTATTCAAAAAATAACAGCCAAAGAAAGAAACAGCCCACATATGACATTGATGCTGTCAACACAACTTGTTATTAAGGATTCAACAAGAAAATGATGAATGATGAATGATGAATGATGAATGATGAATGATGAATAGCATAAAATATTGATTATCAATATTTTATGCTATTCATCATTCATCATTCATTAAACGCAAATTTCTCCAACCAAATACGTCACAGCCGCACCTGTCATTTCGACGCGCGCCCCCCTCAGTAAACAAGATAATTCACCGACTCTTTTGGATATTTGACGCGCAGAAAGGTTCATTTTACCCAATTGTTTCGCCCAATAAGGTACCATGGTTGTGTGTGCTGAACCCGTCACAGGGTCTTCTTCTATACCTGCTTCTGGAAAAAAACACCGAGAGACGAAATCTACATTATTTCCTTTGGCAGTGGCTATCAAACCTCGTGCATCGAGTTGTTTCAAGCCCATAAAGTTGGGCTTCAAATTTGCCACATCTTTTTCTGAAGACAATACAGCCATAAAGTCATCTCGACCTTTAAAAACAGCTATTGGATTGATATTCAAGACATTGCGTATAATTTCTGCTTCTTTTGAAATCAAATCATACCCCCTCAGTATATCCGTCGGAAAATCGAGCGTATAAGTGGTATTCGCCTGTTTTTTGACAGTTAAAATACCACTTAATGAATCAAAACGCAGGATTGGTTTGTAGAAACCTAAATGTTCGTACAAAATATGCGCCGCCGCTAAAGTGGCATGACCACATAAGCGAACCTCGATGGAAGGCGTAAACCAACGAATGGCGTAGTCACTGTTCCCCTCGTTTGGAATAATAAAAGCTGTTTCAGCTAAATTATTTTCGGCGGCTATATTTTGCATCTTTGCATCGGGCAACCATTCCAACAAAGGCACGAGTGCCGCTGGGTTACCTCCGAAAACTTGGTTTGTAAAAGCATCTGCTTGATAAATTTTGAGTACCATATCTCTCCAAATCATTTAATTTCAAAAAATTATTGCAAGTTTATAAAGAAACATTCACGTTTTATAAAAAATCGAAAATTAGAGTTGTGTTGCTTTCTAAAAGTTTGCTAATCTTTGTGCTTTAATTTAATAAAAAATAGATTCATTGAAAAACAACCAATTACATATTATCAGCTTCGATATTCCCTACCCTGCCGATTATGGTGGTGTAATGGATATTTTTTTCAAAGTCAAAGCATTGTCTGAAGCGGGCTATCTCATCACGCTACATTGCTTTCAATATCGCGAGCGGACGCCGCAGGCAGAATTAGAAAAATATTGTACCAAAGTACATTATTATAAGCGTTCATTTTCACCACTCCGCATGTTGAGTCTTAAACCGTTTATTGTCCAATCGAGAACAGATTTCAAATTACTCAAAAACTTAAAATCTGACGAAGCACCTATCTTGTTTGAAGGGCTGCATACTTGCGCTTTCATTCATAAACGAGTGCTAAAAGACCGTCAAAAAATTGTCCGTATGCACAATATGGAGTGGCAGTATTATCTTAATTTGATAAAAACAGAATCAAAATTTTTTAAGAAACTATACTTCAAAATAGAAAGTTGGAAATTAAGGCGGTTCGAAAAAAGGATTTTACCATATTCTGATGCTCTTTTAACGATTTCTCCCGACGATACAGACTATTTCTCTGAATTGCTTGAAAATATGGGTTTGTTAAAAACCAACGTGACTTACGTTCCCCCTTTTCATCCCAACTCAACCGTCGAATCCCGTATAGGAACAGGTGAATATGTCTTGTTTCATGGCAAATTGAGCATTTCTGACAATGAGGAAGCTGCTATCTACCTAATAGATCGTATTTTCTCAAAGCATGAGATTCCGCTTCGTATAGCAGGCAAAAATCCATCTGAACGCCTGATTGAAAAAGCCAAACGTTTTGACCATATTACGATTATTCCAAATCCTGACGAGGCTACTATGACGGATTTGATACAAAATGCTCAAATCAATCTGTTATTGTCGTTTCAACGCGCGGGTATGAAACTGAAATTGCTCAATGCCTTGTATCGGGGACGGCATTGTGTTGTGAATAAGCATATGATTAACAACACGGGTTTAGAGTCACTTTGTTACATAAAAAATACTTCGAAGGAAATTCGGTCAACGGTAGAAAGCCTCATGAATGTTCAATTTTCAGCTCATCAAATTGCTGAAAGACGCGTAATTTTGGAAACAATGTTCTCAAACAAAGAAAATGCAACAAAAATTATAGCTATTTTGAACAATCATAGATGAAAAATATTCTCATTGTAGCCGCAACGGTTGCTGAAATACAACCTTTTCTTGATTTTTTACAAAAAGAAATGACTGTTCGAAAAAGCCCTCTTTTTTCGAATTACGCTTTTGATGTCCTTATAACAGGCGTCGGCATGGTGAACACGGCTCTTAAAGTGAGTAAATCTTTAGTATTAAATGACTTCGATTTTGCCCTCAATGTGGGCATAGCAGGACTTTTACCTAAAAAATTGCAGACAGCACGCACCCCGCCTGTATATGCTTTTGAAAAAGGTACTGTGGTGGAAGTCGTTAGTGAACGTTATGGCGATTTGGGTGTGGAATTGGCAGATGGCACGTTTACGGATATGTTTGAGTTGGGTTTAATAGCAGAAAACGAACAGCCCTTTACAGAAGATAAATTATTGAATACCAAACCTTTGTGTTCCTTCAATCTGCCTTTAACGCATGGCTTGACAGTTCAAAAAGTACACGGTTTTCCGACAAGTATCAAAGGTGTATTTCAGAAATATAAAGAGGCGCAAATCGAAACGATGGAAGGTGCAGCGTTCTTTCAAGCCTGTCTTACTGAGGGGGTCGATTTTTCAGAAATCAGAGCCATTTCAAATTTTGTGGAAGCCCGAAATCGTGACAATTGGTTGATTAATGAAGCGATTGAACGATTGAATGCGGTTTTGATTGAGTTATTTGTGGCGCATAAGGTGTAAATGGTCATTTAGTCATTAGTCATTTAGTCATTGGTCATTCTCTACATTGACTAATGACTAAATGACCAATGACTAAATGACCAATGACGATTTACTCATTCACTAACTTACTATTTTTCATACTATAAAGAAAATATATCAACAGTCCCATAGCCATCCAGCCAAAAAAGACAAACCAAGACTTTACGGGTATTTCAATCATCAGATAAGTACAAAAAAGCACGCCCATTACAGGGATAAAAGACCATTTCTTCAGAAATGTATGAAGTGTCATACCTCCAGCTATAACTAAAAAGATGAGGAATAGATATTCTTCGTGTGGTTGATTCGTGATATTGGCAAAAACATTATATACCCTATCTTTAAAAAAGTATAGAAACACGATTAAACCAAAAGGAATGATAAACTGACCATTGATATAAGGTAATTTGAATTTTCCGACTTGTTTGTCTTCTGCTGGCAACATCAAAACGCCACCACAAACTAATACAAACGCAAACAATGTCCCGATACTTGTCAAGTCGGTAACCAGTGCCGCATCCATAAATAATGAAGGAATAGCCACTAAAAAGCCCGTAACGATGGTTGCAAATGAAGGGGTTTTATATTTAGGATGCACCCTTGAAAAGGCTTTTGGCAACAAACCATCTCGGCTCATGGACATCCAAATACGGGGTTGACCGATTTGAAAAACAAGTAAAACACTTGTTGTTGCTACGACTGCACTGATAGAAATAGCGTAATTGAGTTTTGTCAAACCTGTTTTTTCAAAGACATAAGCCAAAGGGTCAGCTACGCCTAAAAATTCCTTGTAATTAACCATGCCTGTGATGACCAAAGCCGTTAGGACATAAATAATTGTACATATTATTAAGGCGTAAATCATTCCGCGCGGCAAGTCACGTTGTGGATTTTCACATTCTTCTGCCGTTGTCGAAATGGCATCAAAACCAATATATGCGTAAAAAACAGCTGATACGCCCATCATGACCCCTTTCATGCCATTGGGCAAAAAAGGATTCCAATTTTCAGGTTGTACGTAGAAAAAACCCGCCAAAATGACAACAAAAAGCACAGCTAACTTAAAAATAACCATGCGGTTCGCCCATTTCTTACTTTCTTTTATGCCAATATAAACCAAAGCCGTCACAAGAACGACGATAACAAAAGCAGGCAAATTGAATATTATATGCCAATCCCCAATCATGGGTGCTTGTGTCCAAGCCAAATTGTCAAGGGATTTGCCATCCGCCACCGCCGATTCATAAAGGAGATGTGCCGTCCCGCTATCGGTTATCATCCATCCAGGTAGATGGATGCGGAGACCCCTCAGTAAATTGTTGAAATAACTCGACCAAGAAATCGCCACCACAATGTTACCGATGGCATACTCTAAAATCAAAGCCCAACCGATAACCCAAGCAATCAATTCCCCAAAAGTGACATAGGAATACGTATAAGCACTACCCGCGACAGGGACACGTGAAGCAAATTCAGCGTAGCAAAGAGCCGTGAAGCCACAAGTAATTGCTGCAATGACAAATAAAATAACGACTCCTGGACCACCATTATACGCTGCTGACCCAATCGTTGAGAAAATACCCGCGCCCACGACGGCAGCAATACCCATGGAAACCAAATCTCGTAATTTGAGGTTTCGGTCAAGTTTTCCTTCGCCAGAGGCGTGATCACCGCCTTCCTGTAAAATTTTACTGAGGGGTTTACGTCTAAAGAGAGAGTTGTTAGGCATTCGTTTTTATTTTTATTTTTATTAAATATGGTTTAGTATGAAATTTAAAGCGGCTTAAAAGTAGACAACTCCTTCGTTTTTTGTAAAAAATCATACAAATAAATTGAGGTTGAATTCAGAAAGTAACGGAAATATAAAATTAAGTCTCTACACCAATTTGTACTGAGGGGTGCACCAAGTTCACGATATTTAAAAAAAATCTAAATTTGATTTAACCAAAAAATAAAATTTTATCCAATAAAATTATTTTTGAAGTCAAGAAAACAACAAATAGTGCTAAAAAAATGTACTTTTGCAGGCTGTTCAGAAAGCCATATTTTTTTTTAATATAAAACATTGATAATCAAACTAATAGATAAATAATATCCATAAAGTATGCGTACAAAACTATCGAATTTTAATTTTGAATTAGACAAAAAACACATTGCTCAATACCCCGCGCCCAATCGCGACGAAAGCCGTCTCATGATTTTACACCGCGATACAGGAAAAATAGAACATAAAGTTTTTAAAGACCTCTTAAACTATTTTGACGATGGGGATGTAATGATTTTTAATGATACTAAGGTTTTTCCAGCACGTCTTTACGGTAAAAAAGAAAAAACAGGCTCTACTATTGAGGTTTTTTTACTTCGTGAATTAAACCATGACGCTAAATTGTGGGATGTTTTGGTTGATCCCGCTCGTAAAATCCGTGTTGGAAACAAATTGTATTTTGAAGATAAAAAAGGCAATGAAGTTTTAGTGGCGGAAGTTGTGGACAACACAACATCAAGAGGACGTACTATTCGCTTTTTGTATGACGGTACAGATGAAGAGTTTGAGCGTGATTTGAATTATTTGGGTAATACACCTTTACCTAAATACATCGGTCGTGATGCCGACGAAACCGATAAAGAGCGTTATCAAACAGTTTATGCAAAAACAGTAGGTGCTGTGGCTGCACCAACAGCAGGTTTGCATTTTAGCCGTGAATTGATGAAACGTATGGAACTCAAAGGTGTGAATTTTTCAGAAATTACCCTTCATATTGGTTTAGGCACTTTCCGTACAATTGATGTCGAAGATTTATCGAAACACAAAATGGAAGCTGAATATTTTAGAATTACTGAAAAAGCAGCTAGTATTGTCAATGCTTCGATGGATAAGAACAAAAAAATATGTTCTGTTGGTACGACTGTAATGAGAACGATAGAATCGGCTGTAACGGCTAATAACCAGCTAAAAGCGGCTGAAGGATGGACAAATAAATTTATTTTCCCTCCTTATGATTTTCATGTGGCTAATTCCATGATTACAAATTTTCATCTGCCAAAATCGAGTGTGCTTATTATGGTTTGTGCATTTGGCGGTCACGAATTAGTTATGGAAGCTTATGAGCAAGCCATTAAAGAAGATTATCGTTTTTACAGCTATGGTGATGCTATGTTGATTTTGTAATTTTTTATATTTCTTTGCATTCTTTTTAGAATAAAAAAGACGCATAATAAAATAAATAAGTTTTTAATGTTGTTTTAGTCATGAAAGCGAGTTCTAATTGGACTTCGCTTTTTTGATTTGATAGTATTAAACTAAAAATTTATTTGTGTGTTAATCTGTGAAAATTTAGGTGATTTTTCAAGTCATTTATAATTTTTTTATAAAATTATAAAAAATCTTAAAATTTCTATACCGAGTATTGAACATTTAGGATTGAAAAATTACTTTTGCACACTTTTTAAGGAGTCTGTTATACCTTTCTTTATAATCAGTAAGCTCTGTTATTTGTAAACAAAATTTTGAAAAATATGTATTGGACGATTGAATTAGCTTCACATTTAGAAGATGCCCCTTGGCCTGCCTCTCGTGACGAATTAGTTGACTACTGTATCCGTTCTGGTGCGCCTCTCGAAGTTATTGAAAACCTTCAGGCACTTGATGAAGAAAACGAATTATATGAAAGTATCGAAGACATCTGGCCCGATTATCCGCGTAAAGATGACTTTTTCTTCAATGAAGACGAGTATTAATAATTTTCACTTCGCTCTTCATTAAGAAACTAATAAAACTCTCAGAAGTAGTTTTCTTCATATTACATCAAAAAAGCCTTGTTTCGGTCATACCGAAATGAGGCTTTTTTGATGTGATTTTCTAGGATTTTTAATGAATTTTGAATACAGTAATAGTAAAATAATTGTTGTAAAAGTATAAAATCTAAACCTTCCTCTTTTTTATTTTGATGATTTACATAATATTTAAATATTTAAAATCAACTGAAAATAAAAATATAATATTAAAAAACATTAAATAACAAAAGTTTTATACTGAAAAACGCTAGATAGTCATTAAATAAATGTTGTAGAATTATTGCTACAACAAATAAAGTTTTATATTACGACATAATTTTTTAGTAAACATAATTCATTCACTTAAACAAAACAAAAAACTATGGGTTACGACGAATACCTACCATGCATTGCTTATGAAAATCAGCCTGCGCACGAGACCGCAGCCGGTTTTGCTGCTTTTTATGATGAAAAAAGCGAAAATCATTTTTTTGCACTTCTTGATGTTGATGGAAAAATACTCCTTCGAAGTGAAGGATATCCACAAACACACGCGCGTGAAAATGGCATACAATCTGTCATCAAAAATCGCACAAATAAAGATTTTTACTCAGTTAAAGAAGAAGAAGGTGCTTATTTCTTATGCCTTCGCGCTGCCAATTACAGAGAAATTGCACGTTCCTGCCCTTGTGAATCAGAAGCTGCCGCACTTGAATTGATTCCCTTTATGACAGGGGAAAGAATTAGAGGCGGTGCCCCTCCAACAACAGAAATGAACATTGAGACAATGGGTGATGATTATTTGACATGTCAAGAAGATGACTATTTGGCATGTCGACAATACGATGGTCATGGTGATGCCGATGAAAATGGTTTTATCAGATGGCAACATAGTAATGACCTCTATTACTTTACGTGGGTCAATGAAAAAGGGAGCATAAAAATGCGCTCGGAAGGTTATCCCTCCGCCACCGCTCGGGACAATGGCATGAACTCTGTTATCCGCAACCGCGATAATAAAGACCGTTACGTCATCAAAGAAATGCACGGCAAACACTTTGTCATACTAAAAGCAGATAATCATCAAGAAATTGCCCGCTCTTGTCCAAAAGAAAGTCTGAGTGCTGTGGGGATGATGTTCCCAATTTTAGGGTTAGGCGCCGATGCCTTATCATCGATGCCCCCCCCCTCAGTATCTAAACCCACAGTTGACATAATAGATGATTATTTGCCTTGTCGTGAATACCATGGACACATGACTGCACCACGGGATGGTTTCCGAGTATTTATCAGTCCTCGTACCGATAAATATTATTTCGCAGTTGTGGATGAAGATGATGACGTTTCGTTACGCAGTGAAGGTTATTTGACATCTCAAGAACGCGATGCGGATTTAGAAGATGTTGTCAAAAACATGCACAATAAAGGGCATTATGAAATAAAAAAAGTAGGATTTGACCATTATTACGTCCTCTTAAAAAATGACGATGGTAAAGAAATTGCACGTTCATGTACCTATAACAGTCTTGCTGCTATCTATGCAGCCATTCCTTTCTTAGATCCTGCTCATGCAGATGCTGCAGTAGGTTTGGGAGCACCTTTAGCAATGGCAGTAGCAGCGGCAACAGCTAGATCTTTACCAATAGAAGAAGACCCTATAGCCGCTGTGGCAGAAGAAGACGTAGCAACGGGCGGTGGTTTCCCTTGGTGGTGGATATTGATTCCACTTTTAGCTATATTGGCATGGTGGTTATTTGATAGTAAAGGTTGTGGGAAAACAGAAGCGGTTGCACCTGTTATCACAACTGCTGCAAAAGATACGGCAGGCAAAGCCGCTATTGCTGTTATCGATTCGCCTAAAACAGATGTGAATGCGGATGTCAATAAATCTGTAGTACCACCCCCACTGCCACCTTCAGCACCAAGTTGTGACTTAAATTGGATATATTTTGACTTCGACAAATCTAATATCCGTTCAGATGCAGCAAAAGAATTGGCTGAGATGGCAAAGATTTTGAAGGATAACAAAGACTATGTTGGCGTTTTAAGTGCCCATACAGATGGGAAAGGGACGGATGCCTATAATGAGGCACTTTCAAGTCGTCGCGCTGAAAATGCAAAAGCGATTCTTGTCAAATTGGGTATTGCTGCTAATCGGTTATCAACAATGATTGAAGGCAAAAACGCACCCGTTGCGAAAAATACTGATGATGATAATGGACGGCATTATAATAGACGTGTCGAATTATATATCCGTGATAAAGCTGGAAAAGACATTTGTAAGTCTGTACCGCCTGCCATTCCTACAGAATTGAAAGCACAATAGCAAATAATGCACAGAAGGTATAAGAAAACCTTTGAAAATAAAAAACGGTAGCCGCATAAACATGCGCTACCGTTTTGTTATACCACACACTATAAACTAAAAACTACCGAACTTTTATTTCTTTTCTTTTCCTAAAAAATAGTTCAAGCACAAAGCAGGTGACATACCCAAATAAGGATGATTTGTTAAAGCCATATCTGCTGTAAAATGCTGATTGATAGCATAGCCAAAACCAAAACTAAAAATCGAAGGTGCTGTACGAAATCCACATCGCAGAGTCAAGGACTCAACCGCTTTATAGGCTAATCCAAATTTGAAAGAGGCTGGAAAATGAATGTCTTTTTCTGTTTCAATACAAACTAATACTTTCGTATTTAATGAATAGTTCAAACCCAAACAAAATACTGAGGGGGTGCGTTCTCTTTCATTTAACCGAACGGAAAGAGGATTGTAAATATAAGCAGATAATACTAAATCTTTGACAATCAATGTATTGCATCCTATTTCAAAAGTCAATAAATTGATTGAACCATACTGATTAATTTTTAAATGTAGGTAATCTAATTGAACGCCAAAATTGAATTTTGAGGATAAGCGACGGGCATAAGCAACGCCTATTTTGTTCTCACCATAACTCTCAAACGTATAATTTTGAAAACTAAACCCTAACACACCCGATGGAGTTGGTACAATAAAAGCAGTGCCAATGGGCTTTAAATCATTGATGCCGAACTTTACTTCAGAAGTGAGTAAAATACTTTGCCTTGTTACGCCCACAAGACCTGCTGGATTATGAAAAATCGCTTGAGCATCTTGAAAGCCCACACTTGCCCCACCCATACTCATACTTCGTGCACCTGTAACGAGTTGATAGCCAATTTGCGCATTCAAGACTAAGTGTAAATTGCTGAAAATCAATAGAATAAATATAAATTTAAACAATAAATGACGTTTCATACTGAGGGGGTGGATTTTGATGTATAAAAGGAAATTTTTGAATCAAAAATAAAAAAAAAGCAGCCAACTGATGACATCAGATGACTGCTTTTTTTCTTTCGTAATGAAAAAAGACATTACATGGGTTCTGTTATTTTCCCCCAAAGATTTGCCGAGTAGGCACCGATTGTCGTCAAAGCCCAAAAAGCATTTTGAACGGTTTGTTTGTCTTCTTGATAGGTCACGCCATACCATGAATCGCGCGTTGTCATAACGGTGAAATCCACTTTACCATTTTCAATAAGTGTATTGGCAATGTTAGGAATATAAAATTCAGCCGTTGGATTATGGGCATTGTCTATGACAAATTGAACAAACATCTTACGCGTTTCTTCAAATACTGAGGGGTGATACCCCCAAAAATTCATCGAAACAATGGTATCATCCGCTAATTGTGTCTTCTTATCTCCTTCAAAATAATAAATTTTCTTATCTAATTCACGAATAATCTTTGTGCGTTCAACAACGCCAGTCAAATGGCTTTTTGCATTGGTAGAACAGACACCTCGGCTGACGGAGCCATTTTCAGAAAGCGTATTTTTTAGCCAATAACCTACCATACCCATGTGGCGGGGAGAACAACGTTTACTTAAAAATTCAGCCATTTTTTGAAAAGCTGTAAAACCGTAAAAATCATCGGCATTAATAACAAGGAAGGGCTCATTGATTTTGTCCTTTGCCACCAGCATCGCATGACCAGTTCCCCAAGGTTTTTTCCGTTCGGGGAAAGAATCAATACCTTCAATGGGTGAATTCAATTCCTGAAAAGCATATTCCACTTTAATTAAGCTATCAAATTTGCCGCTGAACTTTTCTTTAAAGTCAAGTTCAATACTTTTCCGAATAACAATAACGACCTTACCAAATCCAGCACGAATAGCATCATAAATTGAATATTCAATGATAGCTTCACCCGAAGGTCCAACAGAATCGGCTTGTTTTAAGCCACCATAACGACTTCCGATACCAGCAGCAAGAATTAACAGAGTTGGTTTCATATAACAATAATATTAAATAATTTATTAAAAGGGTTTGTTTCGAATGATTTGGAGTTTGCAGGTAAATATTGGATGCAAGTTAAGGCAGATATTTGAGATGTTATTAACACTACATTGTTAAATAACAGATTTTTATTAATCATATGCACAAATCAATTTCGAGCTGATTATTTTATTTTTTTGAATTTCCAAAATTCTCAAATTCATTGTTTAAATTTACACCTTTATAATATGGCTTATTTTCAATTTTATAATAAAAATAAAACCAATAATTGACATAATATTTCTTTTTATTTTGAAGGTGCTACCATTTTCCTTTTTTTATTCTAAAACAATAACTTACAGGCATTTATAGCGCTTTCTATCCATCTTGGTTTAGGTTAAATTTGCATAATTTGGGTTGAGCCTCGGACAGCGTTCGAGGCTTATTTTTTTTATATAAATTCTCATAAGTATCGGATATTTTTAAAATATCCGATACTTGACTATAATCAATCAACGCTCGAATGTAAAAGCCTTTGCAAGGTTTCTTCCAAAATTAAACGGTTTCAACCATATAATCTTCAATCGGTGGGCATACACAAATCAAGTTTCTATCACCTGCAGCACTATTAACACGACCTACTGAAGCCCAAAACTTGTAACCATGACGCAAATAAGGCAATGGATACGCAGCTTTTTCACGGCTATACGCATGTGACCATTCATCGGCTATAACACTTTCATTGGTATGTGGGGCATTGACCAATACATTATCATCAACAGGATATTCACCTCTTGCAATTTCGTCCATTTCTTCTTTAATGGCTAATAGTGCATCGCAAAAACGGTCTAATTCGTCTTTTGATTCACTTTCAGTTGGCTCAATCATAATAGTACCCGCAACAGGAAAACTCAATGTTGGCGCATGAAAACCATAGTCGATTAAGCGTTTTGCCACATCTTCCGCCGCACAAATGGCTTTAAAAGGTCTCAAATCGACTATCATTTCGTGGGCACAACGACCATTTTCGCCTGTATAAAGTATTGGAAACTCTTTTTCTAACCGTGCTTTCATATAATTCGCATTCAAAATGGCATAACGCGTTGAATCAGTAACCCCCTCAGTACCCAACATATGAATATAGCCATAAGAAATCAATAAAATGCTGGCAGAGCCATAAGGCGCGCTCGATACCGCATGAGTGGCTTTTTTACCGCCCGTTTTCAAAAAAACATGTCTTGGCAAAAAAGGTGCAAGTGATTTATTGCAACAAATAGGTCCCATGCCAGGACCTCCACCACCATGAGGAATAGCAAAGGTTTTATGTAAATTCAAATGGCAAACATCTGCACCGATGAATCCAGGGCTTGTCAAACCAACTTGGGCATTCATATTGGCTCCGTCCATATAAACTTTACCACCATTTTTATGAATAATGGTGCAAATTTCTTTTATAGATGTCTCAAAAACGCCATGGGTTGACGGGTACGTTATCATCAAACAGGCTAAACAATCTTTATGCTTTTCAGCTTTCATTTTCAAGTCCGAAACATCAATATTGCCACGTTCATCGCAAGACACAACGACCACTTCCATACCGACCATAACAGCCGATGCAGGATTTGTACCATGTGCAGACGAAGGAATCAAAGCAACCTTTCTGTGTGTATCTCCCCTATCATCATGATAGGCTTTGATGGTCAATAATCCTGCGTACTCACCCTGCGCCCCGGAATTGGGTTGCAACGAACAGGCATCAAAACCTGTAATTTCACACAACCAAGTGGACAAGTCTTTTATCATCTTTTGATACCCTTTTGTTTGACTTGAAGGCGCAAAAGGATGAATATCAGCAAATTCCGTCCAACTAACAGGTATCAATTCAGAAGCAGCATTAAGTTTCATGGTACAACTACCTAACGAAATCATGGAATGTGTCAATGACAAATCCTTGTTTTCCAACTGCTTAATATAACGCATCATCTGTGATTCAGTGCGGTGCGTATTGAAAACAGGGTGCGTTAAATAGGAACTTGTGCGGATAAGATTAGTAGGCAAATGACTTTCCAAGTCTTCTAAAAGAAACTTCGTCGTTTGGTCAGAAAAAGGCATAAAAATCATCTGCAAATAAGCCATATCGTCATTCGTTACGGTCTCATCAAGCGTGATTTGTATGTTGTCGCCATCATACCAAAAATTATAGCCCTCCTTTTCAGCTTGCATTTTGATACCCCTCAGTATTTCAGGGTTCTTGACCTCTACCCTAACTGTATCAAAAAAGTGTGTATTTAGCAGTCTAAATCCTAAATTAGTCAGTGATTTTTCAAGCCATACTGCCTTGTAATGTATGTCTTCCGCAATCGCTTTTAACCCTTTTGGTCCATGATAAACGCCATACATTGATGCCATAATGGCTAATAAAGCCTGAGCAGTACAAATATTTGAAGTCGCTTTTTCACGACGGATATGCTGCTCACGTGTTTGTAAAGCCATCCGTAAAGCTGGTTTACCGTGCGTATCAATTGATACACCTATGATACGTCCCGGAATTTGTCGTTTGAACTCATCTTTTGTTGCAAAAAAAGCAGCATGAGGACCACCAAAGCCCATCGGTACACCAAAACGTTGTGAATTACCAACAACACAATCTGCACCCCACTCGCCCGGCGGTGTCAACAATACCAAAGCCATTAAATCAGCAGCAACCGTCAAAAACACTTTGTTTTCTTGACATTTCAATGCAAATGCACGGTAATCCTCTATTTCGCCTTTAATATTGGGGTACTGCAATAACGCGCCAAAAACATTTTGAGATAAATCAAACGTTTGCCAATTGCCTATTTTAACTTCTATACTGAGGGGTGTCGCTCGTGTTAACAAGACATCTAACGTAGAAGGTAAGACATTTTTATCCACCAAAAAGACATTAGCGGCATCAGCAGGGTTCTTAACTTTTTTATTTTTTTCCGCAAAAAACATGGTCATAGCTTCAGCAGCAGCCGTTCCTTCGTCCAAAAGAGACGCATTGGCAATCGGCAAAGCAGTTAAATCGGAAACCATGGTTTGGAAATTCAAAATCGCTTCAAGACGTCCTTGCGCTATTTCGGCTTGATAAGGCGTATATTGCGTGTACCACCCTGGGTTTTGAAACACATTTCGCAAAATGACTGAGGGGGTTACCGTACCATGATACCCCATACCTATGAAACTGCGAAATGTTTTGTTCATCTTGCCGATACTTTTTATATGTTGCAAATATCTGTGTTCAGACAATGCAAACGGCAAGCTCAAAGGTTTTGATAAACGAATATTGGATGGAACGGTTTGGTCAATCAATGTATCGAGGCTGTCAACGCCAATGGTGGCAAGCATTTCGTTGAGTTCAGATTGATTGGGTCCAATGTGTCGGTCTTGAAAAATGACTCCTTTGGGTTGGATATAAGACATAAGTTCGTTTTTTCGAAGATATTTTAATGATTGATTCCGTGTCGCAAAGTAAAACACAAAGTTAAGAGAATCGTTCAAAAAAAAGTAACGTTCGTTATTTTTGCTTTGTTCATAAAAACAATAGTCCGTTAAGAACAGAGGGCGTGTGTTGTTAGGATTTGGGTAAAAAAAAGCAAAAAAAAAGGGTAAAATAGATAGCTTTGGACTTCGA
>JAYTUQ010000107.1:0-9025 GCA_043744455.1 Saprospiraceae bacterium
ACTGAGGGGGCTTGAATTGGGTTTAACTTATTACGGTTCACCGACATTGAGTGATCAAGCATTGATGTCGTTTCCGACTTTAAAAATCGGTGTGGGCGATTCAGCCCGGTCACACACAGCTAATGAATTTGTATATGTAAAAGAAATCGAAGAAGGGATTGAGACTTATATAAAACTGTTAGAAGGCTGGAGTATTTGAATTTTACGGAGGGCAGGGCTTCAACTATTGGAAAATAGGTCACTAAAAAAGAAAACCCTCGTCGCGAGGACAAGGGCTTCTAACCCAAACAAATAAACACAAAAACTATCTTGATATCGCAAAAATAGATGAAGAAAGGGTGTCAATAATTTTGAAAATATTCTTCTGACTATTCTTGGATAATGAAATTTAAATCGTGGCATAAAAGTAAAATATTAAAATGAATTTGCAAAAAAAAATTAGCTTTTTTTAAAATTTAAATAATAAATATCAAAAAAAAAGTGCATGAGTGATAGGAAGAAGTAAGTGAATAATCCTTTATGACATATAAGCGGTGCCTTCAACTTCCAATTCTATATTGACTTGATTGCTTTTTCTTTAGAACAATATGGTTAAAAATACCCCCTCAGTATAATTGGTTTAAATAGCAATTTTATCGAATTTTAGCCTTAAATTTGTTATATTTCAGACGTATTTATCATCATGTGGTACAAGCCATATTTTTTCTTATTATAAACATTATAATATGCAACCAGACATTCAAAATATTGAATTAACTTATTTGACAAAGGAAGATTACCCCGAATTTAAGGAAGCCATGATTGCTTCCTACTCTTCAATGCCGAATACTTATTGGCAAGAAACTCAAATAGATGCTTTACTAAAAAAATTCCCTGATGGACAAGTCGTTATTAAAATTAACAATAAAATTGCTGGCGGTGCTTTATCTATAATTATTGATTATAACAAATTTGAAGCACAACATACCTATAGACAAATTACAGGGCAATTTACTTTTAATACCCATACAGCAACAGGCGATACACTTTATGGGATTGACGTATTTATTAGGCCTGAATTCAGGGGGTTGCGTTTAGGCAGACGCTTGTACGAATACCGGAAAGAATTGTGCGAAAAATTGAACTTAAAAAGTGAGGTCAAAAGAAATTCACGACCCCGTTCTTGACTTTCAAATGTCCAATGATTTTCATCCCATTAAAGTGATAAAAGGCTATCTCGAAGGCGATAAGGGGTCTTTGGAATACGCTGTTTTGCTGAAATGGGAAAATATTTATTACGAAAAACCGACGCATCGGGCAAAAACCAACAAAACCGTCGTTCGGCTCGGTCTGGTTCAATGGCAAATGCGTCCTTACAATAACTTGGGTGAAGTGATGCAACAAGCAGAATATTTTATTGATGCACTCAGTAGTTATAAAAGTGATTTCGCCCTTTTTCCTGAATATTTTAATGCGCCTTTGATGGCAAAATACAACCATTTGGGCGAGGCAGATGCCATTAAAAAATTAGCAGGTTATACAGAGGCGGTGGTTCAAGAGTTTTCTAAACTGTCTATTTCCTACAACATTAATATTATCACAGGCAGTATGCCAGAATTGGTGGGCGAGACTCTTTATAATGTCGGTTATTTGTGCAAAAGAGACGGTACTATTGAAAAATATGAAAAACTTCACGTCACACCCGATGAAGAAAGAGTTTGGGGGTTGAAAGGCGGTAATATATTGAAGACTTATGAAACGGATTGCGGGAAAATAGGAATTTTAATTTGTTATGACTGTGAATTTCCAGAATTAAGCCGTTTACTGGCAGATGAGGGCATGGATATTTTGTTTGTTCCGTTTTTGACCTTTTAAAAGAATTGCACAACTATGGCAGTGTTAAAAATCTAAAAGACAGAAGAAAAGACCTCTATCAACTCACTAAAATTGTCAGAAAATAAATATTTTACTGAGGGGTATTGACATTGTTATAAAATGGTTGTTTTTTTGTAAATAATTGTGAATCAATAAATTGTAAAAATAATATACGAATTTTTTACAGACAAACTACTATGACAAATCACCTCCTGTTCCGTAAATGGATGCAGTCGTGGGAAGACTTTTTGAATCTCTTTTTTCCTCGACTTTGTTTGGCATGCAGTGAACCCATCTCTTTTGATGAAACCTTTATTTGTTTAGCGTGTCAGGCGACGTTGCCAGAAACGGATTTTCATTTATCGAAAAAAAATTCCTTCACCGAACGTTTTGATGGGCGTTTACCTATAGAAACAGCGACAGCACTGTTCTTTTTTACTAAAAAAAGCAAAACACAACATCTCATTCATCAAATAAAGTACGATGATAAGAGGGAAGTAGCGTTTGAATTAGGACGTTATTTAGGTCAAAAAATGGTACAACAGCCTCATTTTCAAGCCATTGACTTCATTATTCCCGTTCCGATGCACCCCAAAAAACTTATCCGACGGGGTTTTAATCAAGCAGAATTTTTTGCAAATGGCTTGTCTGAAGTCCTTAAAATACCCGTACAGACTTCTGTTTTGAAAAAAATCAAAATGACCCAAACCCAAACCAGAATGTCTCGCTTGGAACGCATGAAAAATACTGAAAATGTTTTCAACTTAACGAACTCCTCAGTATTATACAAAAAAAACATACTGATAGTTGATGATGTCATGACTTCGGGCGCGACTTTAGAAAGTTGTGCGAATGTCTTACTCGAAGGTGCGCCAAGCGTAAAAATCTATTTCGCCACCATAGCATTTGCTACCCTAACCTAAAAAAAGACATCGACTATGCAAACAAACTTAATCAATTGGCGTGAAATACCCTTCGTTCGTCTGTTTATACCGCTTGCTTTAGGCATTGCGGGTGCTGAATTTTGGCAGCCCGACTCACCTATGTTTGGCAACTTAATTGTTTTATTATCAACGATTTGCATTATTATTTTTGGATTTAAAAAGATATCATTTCAAAAACGGTGGGTGTTCGGCATACCCCTCAGTATTTTTTTGTTTTCAGTAGGATATCAGTCCGTTTTTTATCATAATGAAGTCAATGCACCCAATCATTTTAAAAACAGATTACGCGTATCAGAGGAAAATATTATCGTAGGTATTGTCACCGACCGCGTCGAAAAAGCCAATAATTTTCGCTTAACTGTAGCGGTAAAAAAAATGGGTCATATGGCAGATTCATTGCACGATGTTTCTGGAAATATGTTGTTTTATTTGAAAAAGGATTCATTCCTCACATCACCCCCTCAGTACGGTGACCTCATTTTGACCACAGGAAAAGTTGATGTCGTTGAACCACCGAAAAATCCAGATGCATTTGATTTTAAACGTTATTTACATTTCCAAAATATTCATTATCAATCATTTATCTATCAAAATGGTATAAAAATATTGGCTCAAAATAGAGGTAATCCCCTTCTTCAAACCATTTCTAAATGGCAAATACAGTTGATCGATGTACTTAAAGAGCATTTGCCTACCGAACGAGAATTTGCAGTTGGCTCTGCGCTCATTTTGGGCTATCGAGATGCTGTGACGGAAGAGCTAAAAGATGCTTATGTCGGTACAGGCTCAATGCACATTTTAGCTGTTTCTGGTATGCACATCATGTTGATTTTCACGGCTTTTGAATGGATTTTGCGTTTTTACAAATCAGGTAGCCGACGATGGCGTTGGACAAAAGCCCTCATTTCTATCCTTTTGATTTGGGTTTTTACTTTGTTGACGGGTGCCGGCGCAAGTGTCGTACGGGCTGCCGTCATGGCGACGTTTTTAGCTTTGAGCAAAAGCTGGGGTCGGAAAGTGAGCATATATAACGTGTTGGCGGCATCGGCATTTGCATTATTATTGTGGAATCCTTTTTGGCTATTCGATGTTGGATTTCAACTCTCATATTTAGCTGTTGTGGGCATCGTATATTTTCAACCTAAGATTTGTAAGTTATTGATATTCAATAACAAAATAGCAAACGAGGCTTGGAAAATCACATCAGTAGGTTTATCGGCACAACTCGTTGTGACACCGATTTCTTTGTATTATTTTCATCAATTTCCGACATATTTTTGGTTATCAGGTTTGTTGGCTGTACCGGTTTCGTCAGGTGCATTATATGCTGGTATTGCGTTATTTATCACGACTAAAATCCCTTATTTGAGTTTAATAATAGGCAAATTATTATTTGGATTAATTTGGACTATGAATGAAATCGTGTTTTTTATTCAAAAGCTACCCCTCAGTATTTTAACTGGGTTTTGGCTATCTGCCATGGGTGTTTTGGGCATCTATGTCATTTTGGTAGGTATTGCTGTTGTCTTAAAAACTCGGCGGCTAAGCGCATTGTTATATCCCCTCAGTATAGCGACAGTTTCAAGCTGTTTATTGGCATTTTCGAGTATCAAAAATATTAAGCAACGCGAAATTGTTGTCTATCACATGCATCAAAATACAGTCGTTGACTTCATTGAGGGACAAAAATGTTATTCATTTTCAAAAACAAATAGTGCAAAATTTGACATCCAAAATAAAATAAAATTTGCTGCCGATAATCATCGAATGAGATTGAAAATCAATGAGTTGAAAACATATGAATTTAATGTATCTGAAACATATTCGAATTTTAGATATCATTTTGGCATCAGCCAATTTGAAGGGTATAAAATAGCCATACTTGATAATCTACCCAAAAGTGACTCAATTCTGTCCGTCAATACCGTTTTATTACATCAAAATGCCCGCATGAATATAGCTGATTTACAGCAGCACATCCGTTTCGATGACATAATCTTTGATGGTTCTAATGCTCGTTGGCGGGTTGAAAAGTGGAAAGATGAATGCCGCATATTAAACATACCGTATCACGATACCTTTGAAAAAGGTGCGTGGGTTAAACATCTATGACCAAATATTATTTGAATTAATAATTTTTCTAAATATATCCGATGAGAAAATTTTTGACTTCTTATTTTTACTATTCACGGGGAGAGCGGAATGGTATTATCGTCTTGGCGGTTTTGTCGCTTAGTTTTTTGATGTTACCTAATATATACATTTTTTTGAATAAAAAAACGAATAGTATTGCAGATTTTGCTGCTTTTGAACGTGAAATAGCCTCCTTTGCAGTACAAACAGCCTCCGATACTGAGGGGGACATATCTGTTAATCGTAAAGATGAACCTGTCCTTTTTTCTTTCAATCCAAATAATGTCACGAAAGAAGCTTTAATACAATTGGGTTTGTCGCCGAAAGTTGCCCTTACATTAGTGCATTTTAGAGAAAAAGGTGGACGTTTTTTTAAGAAAGAGGATTTTAAAAAAATATATGGCATTCAAGAAAGAGATTATGAGCGACTAGAAGACTATATTGAGTTAGGTGATAAGGGTAATTATTCATATAGAGCTTTTGACAATACTTATAAGGATTATGGTTCGAAAAACGAACCTCATCGCATTGAGTTAAAACCGTTTGACCCTAATATTGCGACTGAAAATGAACTTTTGGGATTGGGTTTAGAAGAAAAAACTGTTAAAGTTTTGTTAAAATATAGGGAAAAAGGTGGATATTTTAGGACTAAAGAAGATTTGAAAAAAATCTATAATTTATCAGACATTGATTATTTGCGTATAAGTTCATTTTTTCAAATACTTGACAATCAAACTATTGCACAGGGATATGTACCGAACTTACAAAACAAAGAAAATGTTAAACATACACTAACTAAAGAACAAGTGCCTTTGGACTTCAATAAGGCGAGTGAAGATGATTTGTTGCAGCTACGAGGTATTGGTCGTACTTTTGCGCTCCGAATCTTTGAACATAGAGAGCGACTGGGTGGTTATTCCTCGCTCAACCAACTTAAAGAAGTATATGGTTTACCCGATTCCACGATATTATCAATTATGCCTTACCTTCGGCTAACGACAATTCCACAGCGCAAAATTAAAATTAATACAGCTACTATCGAAGAACTTAAGCATCCTTACTTATCTCGTAAGCAAGCAGAAGTTATTATTCGATATAGAGTTAATCATGGTGCGTTTAAGAGTATAGAAGATTTGAAAAAAGCAGGCGTAATAAGTGATGATGTAGCTGAAAAGCTAAAACCCTATATGGCGTTTTGATTTGAAATATTAAAAATTATTAAATAGTCAGGAAACTACACCTGAACAAACCTAATATATATATAGCTTATTAGCGGTCATAGTGAAATGATTGATTTAAATCTTTATGTTATGATGCGTAGTAATAGGCGTAAAAGTGTTCAGTAAAGCCAATTTTTTAAATTATTAAGGCACGAGCACGTTATTTTTTCACTAAAATTTATAAAAATGAAAAAGTATTGGATAACTTTTTTGAGTTCACTTATGTTTTCTGTTGGGACAATGGCATACTTCCGAAGTATAAAAGAGTCAGACCAAACTGAAAATATTGCTCTCGACTCCCTCATACACGATTTAGAAGTACAACAACCTTTACTAGTAGATGGCAAAATCTTGATTTCAGCAAAAAAAAGCCATAAATTATGGAAAATTTACACTAAAACTAATATTGATTCAATATCGCTTCCAGACATTCCAGAAAAATTTCGACAAGCCCTTGAACATCAAGAGAAATTTATTAAGAATGCAGACAACCGCGATATAGGCGGCTTAAATATTGCCCCAAAACACTTAAATCAAGTTCTAAATGTCTTTCGAAGAGCCAAATCAAAAAAAGACATTGCTAATCTTCTTGATGCTTACCAACTAAAAGGCGATGATAATGAAGGTAATGTACTGTTCACAGGCTATTATTCTCCAATTATTCCTGCCCGCCGTAACGCAGATATTGTATTCAAATACCCTGTTTATCTCGCCAAAACTGAAAATAGCGATGATAATATGTCCTTGGCTTACGTCCGTGACCGTCAGGACATACGCAGTATGCAAGTTGAAGGTGTTGCATATTTGCAATTTCCAAATGGTGACCGCCGTGTTGTTGCCTATGATGGTGATTCAAAAAGGGTTGAAATAAACGATACTGAGGATGGAGAGCCGCAAAAGGTCTTGGTCTCTTACACGTCAATTTTTACACAAAGAGATAAAAATAAGGCAATGGGCGTAGCAAAAGTTCCATTGAGCAATGATTTTACAATCGCTGTGGACGATGATTATATCCCCTTAGGTTCTGTTTTGTTGGCAGAAGTGCCTATTTTAAATAATATTGGCAACTTAGTTCGTACAGAAATGAGATTCGTTGTCGCTCAAGATAGAGGCGGTAAAATTAAAGGTCCAGGTCACATTGACTTATATATGGGAGAGGGAGACGGTGCAAAAGCCCGGATTAAAAATATGCATAAATATGGTCGTATTTGGCTTTTGTTGCCGAAGCGTGATGATACAGAAAAACCCGCACAGTTACTCGCCCAAAAGCTTTAAATAAAAATTATTATTATATATATATAAGCTCAACTAATTGTCAATCAGTTAGTTGAGCTTTTTTATTATGCTTTAATGAAATAACTCATTACATATGTCGGTGGGACAATAAATCAGCCCAATCATCTAAATTTACATTTAAACATCGTTCAAAATGACCAGATGAGAGAAGGATACTGAGGGGGTAAACGAAAGGCTTAGTATATTTACATTTTCAGGGGTCCAATTTTTATACATCTGGTAATTTTTAGGCAGAAAACGGCAAATCAATTTGACTTTTAGCTATCGTTTGAACCAAGCGACATCTAGCGGAAAAAAAGAGTGAAGAATAATTTTTTTTTTTAATATTTCATCATTTATCATTAATAAAAATCAATTAACGATGAGCAACCTAACTATTTCTTTTTTTGCAATCCTCATTAGCCTGTTTGGGAGTTTTCAAAAACCGAATCCCCACCATACGGCTTCTTCAGCGATGCCAATGTGCCATACTGAATCGCAACCTTATGGTATGTCAGCATTCGCACTCGATCCAGAATTTCAAGCATTGCATCCAGCACCATTAGCCCTTATTTATGAAGGTAAAGGTCAAAGCGTCACTTTTAAAACACCAGACGGCGTTGATGCCAAAGGTTACCTCGTAAAAGCTAAGAAAAAATCGAATAAATGGCTTTTCGTTTATCAAGAATGGTGGGGCTTAAATGAGTACATTATGCGTCAATCGGACATTTTTTACACCGATTTAGGTGAAAATGTCAATGTTTTAGCTTTAGATATGTACGATGGACAATCGAGTAACGACCCAAAAGTTGCAGGTCAACTCATGCAAGGCGCGAAACCCGAACGGCTTAATAGTATCATGAAAGGCGGCGTTATGTTCGCAGGTAGAAAAGCTAAAATTGCCAATGTGGGTTGGTGTTTTGGCGGCGGTTTGTCTCTGCAATCTGCTTTGAAAGGCGGTAAACAAACTGTTGGTTCTGTGATGTATTACGGTATGCCTGAAAAAGATGTAGAAAAATTAAAGACTTTAAACAGCGATGTTTTAGGCTTATTTGCTACTGAAACACGTATTTCTAAGGAAGTTATTGAAGAATTTGCTGCTAATATGAAAACAGCG
The DNA here is from genome assembly GCA_043744455.1 of Saprospiraceae bacterium. Lineage (GTDB taxonomy): Bacteria > Bacteroidota > Bacteroidia > Chitinophagales > Saprospiraceae > JAAFJT01. Next base: position 8,544 of record JAYTUQ010000107.1, read on the forward strand.
GGAAAAAAATTGGAATATAAAATTTTCAATGGTGTTCATGGCTTCGCCAATCCGAGTAATCCTAAATATGACGAGGCTTTGTCAAAAGAGGCTTATGGCATGGCTTTGGGGTATTTGAAAAAAAGGTTAAAGGTTAAATAATTATTTCATGTTCGGGGAATTTTGAAAATTTCCCGAACATAATTACCCCCTCAGTATAATTACCCGACGCCCCTTAAACTTAGTCTCAAAGTTAGCTATTTAAAAGAGAAAATTAGCGTTCGGTAAGCAATTGAGCAACTGTGTAAAATTCATTTCTTTCCTTTTTTTAGGTAATATATTTAATGAGAATTAAAGTGAACACTCTTTTGTACTTTTGATGGACTAACTTTGATATTATTAATCATTAACTTGACTTTGTTAAATTAGGAATAAAACTACTATGGTTTAAAAATTGTTGAATAAAGAATGAGACAGAAAAAAACTATTGGGGTCTAAGTTTA
>JAYTUQ010000108.1:0-2333 GCA_043744455.1 Saprospiraceae bacterium
AGTTTAAGTTCGGACCTCTTGAGTGGGTTTGGAGAAGTGGGACAAATGGAAGTTGGCAACAATTCAAGAATGACAAAGAACAACGAACCGCTAACAAAAGTATTGCTGCAAGCAGGGCAGGACGTTGAATCAATCAGCATCAGTTCACTATCAGCAGCGGTTCCGGCAGGACAAACACCGTTGGACTTTTGTTTTTAATCTTATACTTTTATATCTTTATTCATCAGCGGTTGGGGGCAGACACAGCAATGAATTCCCTGCCTGACAGCAATACCCGACCGTTGCCTGCAAGCTTAAAGCGACACCCAAATGACACGACGACTATGCAAAAAATAAACCTTCTTATACTGACAGTTTTAGTTTCGACAATTTCGTTTGGACAAAAATTCGAGACCGTTTATTTAGACCCAAAAGACAGCACTTCAAATATGTATATTGCTGTTATACCTGACGCCAAACCAATAAAAGCATTTATGTTCTTATTGGACGGATTTGGTGCTTCACCTCAAGATATATTGGTACAAACAGAACTTCCAAAGTATGCAGCGAAACAAGGAATATTAACCATTTTACCAATCTTAAAAACAGGCTCTTTATATTTTGGAGTTGACAGTTTATCACAACAATCTTTACACAATCAAATCAAAATCGTTATTGACAAATATCACTTGCAAGGAAAAGATTTTTACATCGGTGGTTTTTCAATCGGTGGCAGTTGTGTAGTAAAGTACGCTGAATTAGCAGCTAAAAATAATTATGCAACAAAACCAAAAGCAGTATTTGCTGTTGACCCACCTCTTGATTGGGAACGTTTTTACAATTCAGCTAAACGAGTTGTTCGTCTTTCTGACCCAACAAAAGTAAATGGAGAAGTTACTTATATGATTGACAGAATTGAAAAGGAAATGAAAGGAACTCCACAGACTGCAATTGAGAATTTTTATAACTTATCTCCTTATTCATTTTCTGACACAACACAAAGGGCAGTTAAGACTTTAATTAAAACTCCAGTTATGATTATAACAGAACCCGACATAAAATGGTGGTTAAGTCAAAGGGGTTATGACTTCTCTTACATAAATGTTACAGACCAAGCAGCAATGATAAATGAATTACAAAAATTAGGAAATAGTAAAGCAGTTTTAGTTACGACAACTAACAAAGGTTACCGAAAGCCAGGAAATAAAAGACACCCTCATTCGTGGAATATTGCTGACCCAGTACAATTGACAAAATGGTTATTATCTCAAAAGTGAGACAAGCCAGCAGGCAACAAAAGTATTGCTGCAAGTGGGGCTTGACGTTGATAACTTCGGCTGTAGTTCGCTATCAGCAACAGTTCCAGCCTACGAACAAAGCCGAGCAAAAGTTCTTATCTTCATCTTTTAAAATAAATCCAAGCAGCAGTTCCGGGCGGGACGTTATAAAATCCCCCACCTGCAGCAATACTCGAACGTTGTGCGTCACTATAAAAAAACTCTATGCTTCGAAACATCATTTTTTTATCGACAATTATATTTTTGACATCTTGTGGACAGAACAAGCAAGAACAACAAAATCACACAAGTGCTGACAGTACTTTGGTTGACTCTATTGCTATTTTGAACGACCCAAAAAATAATTTAAACATTCAGACAAATAGTTTTTCAGAAATTGACAGTTCAGGGATTTTAATGTTTCCTCTTTCTATGGGTGAATCAGAAAGAGAAGGAGGTAGTTTGTCTTACAAAGAAATGCCAAGCAACAGTTTTTGGAATATCATCTTTTTAAACAGCAAGACAAATGAGTATCATTTATTGAGCGACAAGAAAATGCTTATCAGAAATTATGACTTTAAATATAGCAGTAACGGCAATGTGGACATAGCTCAAACAAGTCGACACATTTTCTACTCAATTACCTGTGACGATTATAATAAAGATAAAAAGCTAACCGACGAAGACCCAAAGTATTTATTTGTTTCAGACAAAGAAGGAAACAATTTTAGACAAATTTCGCCATCAAACTATGACTTACAAAATTGGCAGTTTATAAAATCAGTTAACAAGGTTTTATTGGCTGTAAGAAAAGACAGCGACAAGAATAGCAAGTTTGACGACAAAGACGAAGTAACCACATTTGAAGTCGAAATAGAGAAAGGAACGGAACCTAAAGAAGTGTTTTCGACCGACTTTAAAAATAAGTTGAAAATATTGTATGACAGGGATTGGAAGCGACTGAAAAAATAGCGAACGCACAACAAAATGTTTTGTGCAATTGGGGCTTGACGTTGCAGCAATCATCAGCAGTGCATATCCAAACTTTGGTTTCGGCGGACGGAATTCTGTTGGGCA
>JAYTUQ010000109.1:0-2315 GCA_043744455.1 Saprospiraceae bacterium
CCCCCAACCGCTGATAAATAAAGATATAAAAGTAAAAGATAACCAACAAAAGTTCAGCGATGCTTGTCCTGCCCACAACCGAAGCTGATAGCGAACCGCAGCCGAAGATTACAACGTTCCGCCCTGCTTGCAGCAATACCTTTGTTAGCTGTCGTTCTTTTCTCTTGGTGTTTGGAAGTTTCAATTTTAGTCGTAAGTTTGTAACCATTGTATAAGGTTAAATAACTTGGTTATGAGTGAATATTTATCGTTGTCAGAAGCGTCTAAACTAATTGGCAAAAGCAAAGAAACTTTAAGGCGTTGGGATAGAGAGGGCAAATTGTCTGCTGTCCGTGAGCCTATGAGCAATTACCGTGTCTACAGAAAAGCCGAAGTGCAAACTTTGTTTTCCGACTTTCTAAGTCAAGATACAGAAGAAACCGTGTCAAATTATGTTGAACCCGAAAATGAATATCGGGTTTTGGAATTGTTTGCTGGTGCTGGCGGCTTGGCTGTAGGTATGGAAAAAGCTGGATTAAAATGTGTCGCACTGAATGAAATTGATAAATGGGCTTGTCAAACTTTACGCAAAAACCGTCCAACATGGAAAGTGTTGGAAGGCGATATTAAAGCGTTTAAGTTTTCTGAATACCATAATAAAGTTGATGTTGTAACTGGTGGCTTTCCTTGTCAAGCATTTAGTTATGCAGGTAAAAAATTAGGTTTAGCAGATGCAAGAGGAACACTCTTTTATGAGTTTGCAAGAGTTGTAAAAGAAGTAAATCCTCCGATTTGTATTGGCGAAAATGTTCGTGGTTTGTTGAGCCATGAAAATGGAAAAACTTTGCAAGGCATGATTTCAATTTTAGATGAAATTGGCTACAATGTTGTTCCTGTGCAAGTTTTAAAAGCTATCAATTTCAAAGTTCCGCAAAAAAGAGAACGATTAATTTTAGTTGGCATAAGGAAGGATATTGATTTGAAATATGAATACCCAAAGCCGTACAAAAAAATATACAACCTAAAAGATGCTTTAAAAAAAGGTGAATTGTTTGAAAACAATGTACCAAAATCAGAGGGTGCAAAATATCCGAAAAGTAAAATAGACGTTTTGGACTTAGTGCCTCAAAAAGGTTATTGGCGTGATTTGCCTTTAAAAATTCAAAAACAATTTATGGGTGGCAGCTTTCATTTAAGTGGCGGTAAAACTGGGATTGCTCGTAGAATAGGGTGGGATGAACCTTGCCTTACTTTAACTTGCAGCCCTGCCCAAAAACAAACAGAACGTTGCCATCCCGAAGAAACCCGTCCTTTTACAGTTCGTGAATACGCAAGAATTCAAACTTTTCCCGACGATTGGAATTTTGAAGGTTCGGTTGCTCAACAGTACAAACAAATTGGAAATGCAGTTCCCGTAAATCTTGGTAAAGAAGTTGGTTACTCAATTGTTAAATTTCTCAATCAATATTACAGCTTGTCAAAACCTAAGTAGTAGCTGTAGTTTTCAAATGTTATTTGGTCTAAAATGCTACGTTTAGAAGTTTTTGTTTCTGATTTGATTTCGTCAATAGCAGAGTTTTCTATGGCTTCGCTGCTGTGTTCAATAGAGTTTAAGTAATCTTTTATTGCTTTTGGTAATACTTTGTAAAGTTGCAAAAGTGCATCTTGCTTGCCTGAAAGCAAAGCGTAAAATTGGTCGCCTGAAATTTTGTAAACTCTGCTATGACTGTATTCTTTACCATTTATATCGCCACTCCATAACTCACAAAAACTTCCTTTCGCTAAAATTTGTACCCAATAACATTTCGCTTTTTTATAGTCGTTTGCATAACGAGCCAACTTTTGAAACAAGGCTTCGGCTGCACTGCTGTTCATTGTGTTGTGCTTGTTTTTGATGTCGGCAAATAAAGTATTGTCTTTGGCTTTGATGTCGAAGCCACTCAAATTGCCAATTTCAAAACCTTCAATACCGCCTAAAATTTGTTCGTGAAAAGTGCCGATTGAATTATTTATAGACTTGTCTATTTGGCGTAAAATTTCAGATTGGATGAGGCTTTCCTCGTCAATGTCATTGAATTTTGAATCAAATGTTAATTTAATTGTGTCAACCTTATTGGTATAGAAATTCTTTTTGGTGATATTGTTTTTGGCTTTCAAATATGCCTTATAAAGATTGCCAATGCAACTTAATAAATGCTTGTCTGATATAAAGTTTACGTACTTATTTTTCATCAAAATCGTTGCGTTAGTATTTGACTGCTAAAATAACAGTTTTTGTTGAGTTTTTGTCTGTCTGCTTGAATTTGCAGGGTGGTCGTGTAGAATGACAGCTAACG
>JAYTUQ010000110.1:0-8864 GCA_043744455.1 Saprospiraceae bacterium
TCGTGGGCTGACTTTCAACGCAAATATTTGACCCGTGAGGACGGCTACAAATATGAGTGGCTAAACGGTACTATTGAAAAAACGAAACGAACAATGGACAAAACCCAACTTTATATCCTACGCAATTTACTTGAAAAATTTCGCGAATTACAATTCGCAAACAAGGTTGATGGTGAATTAATTTCTGAAGGCGACCTCTTTTTCCTTGGCAAACACCGTCGCCCCGATGTTGCTTTTTTGACAAATGACCAAATCGAATTGGCTGCTGATGATAAATTAGACACAGTACCAAAATTTGTTATCGAAGTTATATCAAATACTGATGCTATAAACCGTGTTAACCTCAAAATGAGTAACTATCGTGAGGCAGGTGTTACAGCCGTTTGGCATATTTTTCCTCAAACACAAGAAGTACATATTTATTGTGGCGACAATTTGGATACGGTTTATATTAAAAGGGGTGGTATGATTTGTTCTGCTGACCCTGTTTTACCCGATTTTAATATGCCCGTTTCAGAAGTTTTTAAAAGAAAGAATGTGTAAAGCAATTATATTGAATTCTCCTGTTCTAACTTTCCCTTGTTATAATTTCTTCAAATCGTAATTTCAAGTTGGGTAAGATTTTTTAAACAACTTCCCACACAGCGACAACATCGACACCAAAATAATGATGTATTAATTTGTCTCGCATCCCTGCCATATTTCTGAATGGAATATCAGCGTATTTCAGTCGTGTTTCGGTTGATATGTTTTTTGACGCTTCACCAATAATTTCAAGATTACGGATAGTTGCATCGCGGATTAAGCGATTATTCTGAAACTCAATTAAGGTTATTCCTTCATTAAATTTTAAAATTGCCATAATTGAATCTTGAATATGCTTTAAAAACACAATTTCTTCTTTCATCCCCAAATCCATTTAATGTCCTTATCTATGTATGGACGTATGGCATTATGAATAGAATTTTCGGTCAATAAATCCACTTTCATATCCAATTTCTCACATAAATCAATTTCTAAACCCACTAAATCCAATAAATTTATTGTTTTGGTAAACGACACCAAAACATCTAAATCACTTTCTTTCGTTTGTTCATTCCGTGCATATGAGCCAAATATGCCAACCCTTTTAGGTTGAAAAGGCATTAAGATTTCAAGCAGTTTTTCTTTTTTGATATTGTTAATCATGATTGATATGTTTTTATTGACAAAAATAAGCCTTTCTTTCATATCTTCCCCGAAACCTTCCCCCGCTTTATAAACTGCCCATAACCTTTCCCAACCAAGCAATCGCCTTTGTCAATCGCGACTTGACCCCTCAGTAAAACGGTCTCTACTTTACCTTTTAATTGCCAACCTTCGTAGCCAGAATAGTCAACATTCATGTGGTGGGTTTTGGCGGACAACGTGTGCTCTTTATTTGGATTGAAAATAACCAAATCGGCATCAGAACCGACGGCAATTGTGCCTTTGCGCGGATACATGCCGAATATTTTTGCCGCATTGGTCGAAGTCACTGCCACGAATTTATTGAGTGTAATTTTTCCTTTGCCTACCCCCTCAGTATAAAGCAGTTCCATACGGTTTTCTATGGCAGGATGACCGTTGGGTATCTTAGAAAAATCGTCTTGACCCATTAGTTTTTGTTCCCAAAAGAATGGGCAATGGTCGGTGGCAACAACTTCGATGATGCCTTGATTGATGGCTGCCCATAAGTGTGTTTGGTCTTTTTTCTCGCGTAAAGGCGGCGACATCACCCATTTTGCGCCTTCAAAATTGGGTTTTTCGTAGAGCGAAGCATCTAAAAGGAGGTATTGAATACAGGTTTCTCCAAAAACCTTTTGATTACGAAAAGTGGCTTGACGTATCGCATTGACTGCACCTTCACACGTCATGTGGACGATATAAATGGGGCATTTGTTATAAAAACCGAAGTCCGTAAAACGATGTGAAGCTTCTCCCTCAGTAATTTCAGGTTGCGAAAGGTAGTGATACAGGGGCGTAAGTTTTCCTTCAGAACGGTGTTTAGCAACTAAATAATCAATCATATCACCATTGGTCGCGTGGGCTGTGACCATGCCGCCGACACGACGTACTTCTTGCATCAAACCATTCATTTGTCGGTCGTCTATCATCAAAGCACCGCGATATGCCATGAACATTTTGAAGGACGTAATGCCTTCTTTTTCTACCAAAGGTTCAATTTCCGCTTTGGTTTCATCATTAAAATCTGTTACCGCCATGTGAAAAGAATAATCCCCCACCGCATTGCCGCGCGCCCGTCCCGACCATTCTTCAAATGCAGCATAAAGCGAATGTCCTTGTTTTTGAAGAATAAAATCTATAACTGTCGTCGTGCCACCATGAAGTGCCGCCCGCGTACCTGTCTCGTAAGTGTCGCTTGAAAAAGTGCCCATAAATGGCATTTCGAGGTGGACATGCGGGTCAATACCGCCCGGAAAAATGAGTTTACCTGTCGCATCTATGGTTTGAGTGACCCCCTCAGCCCCCAACCCCCAAAGGGGGCTTGCTATGGCGACAATTTTTTCATCTTCAATCAGCATGTCGGCTATATAATCGGCATCGGCTGTGATGATGCGCCCGTTTTTTATCAAGGTCTTCATGATTCCATTTTATGTATTAATTCGAACAAATCTAATCCAGAGTTTCAAAAGTAGGAAAAAAAGTAATAAATTATTTACACCATTGAAAATAGTATGGGCTTTATGCCTTAATGCTTTACCTTCTTGGCGGTTGTGTGGGCGTTTTTTTAGGAAGGACTTGTGGTAACAGGATAGGACATACATGTTATTGTTTGCCACATTAAAAATCTTACAAGGTACAGAACGAACCGTGTTTTGGATAGAACGAATTGCGTTGTGAACGGAACGAACCGTGTTTCGTAATGAGTGAAACGTGTTTCGTAGTGAACGAACCGTGTTTCGTAGTAAACGAACCGTGTTTCGTAGTGAACGAACCGTGTTTCGTAGGATAACGAACCGTGTTTCGTAATAAACGAATTGCGTTATAGACGGCACGAACCGTGTTATAGGCAGAACAAACCGTGTTTCGTACTAGACAAATCGAAATTATATACTTTATGGTACATGTATCTATTGCCTCCATCTTCAGATGGAGGGCTATAATTAAAGCTGTTTGTGTTTATTTTTTTTCTCCCTAAAGATGGAGGCAATGGATACATGTACCATAAAGTATATAGTTCCGAAACAAAATATACCCCAAGAAAATAGTTTGCCTAAATCAATTTGTCGAATGTATTTATTTTAAAATTTTAATTGTTAAACAAATAGAAAATGAGCAATAACCCCCAAAATATGATGCCTTTGGCTTCATCAAGCTAAAAGCATGACTGAGGGGGGTATCTCCTTGTTTAAAATCAGTCATTTCATTTCACTTTGTTTTTAAAACTTTTTCTTTAAAAAGAACTATCATATAGACGCTCAAAATGAAGGGATAGTTTATGCAATCGTTTAAATTTAACAATACTTTAATGATGTACATACTGATTTTTAACCAATGTCAAAAACAGGTAAAAAAACAAAGGTAAAACCTTGATAAATAACATTTTATAAACAATTTGATGATTGAGTTTTATCAGAAAATATAGAAGACATTCGTGTCTGTTATGTGGAGACTTCGTTTTCGGAAGGGCGTAAATTTATGATGACGTGGGTTAGTGTTCAAAAGAAGTGAAATAAGGACATAATAGCCCACGGTATAATCTTCCATCCACGGCTTGATTTATTTTGACCCCCTCAGTAAAAAACACTGACAACAGCACCGAAGTTCGTTTGTTTGGGTGATTTTTGAGAAGCGTACATGCCAACGCATTAGAACCAATGAAATGATATTTCTCTAAGTAAAGAGGATTTAATATCAAGACAAAGAGACATTTCATTCCAACCGATTTGAATAACATTAGGCAAATTTATTTTTTGTTGCCAGAACCGCCTTGGTTGCCAGAACTGCCGCTTTTACCAGAAGACTTTTGGTCATCTTCGGAATTAGATTTTTTACGACCGCCTTGACTTCCTTGGTCGCCACTTTTGCTTGAAGATTTTTGGTCATCATCTTCATCATCATCTTCTGAATTAGATTTTTTACGACCTCCTTGTTGGCCACCTTGGTTACCAGACTCATTCTTTTGACCGCCTTGGTTTTTTTGTGATGATGTGTTTTTGTCATTGCCCATTGTTTTATTTCTGAATCATTGGCATCTGTTGATATTTTTTCTACTTTGCTAATGGCATCTTTATGTCCATCTACCATTTTGTCACAGTATTCTTTATCAAATTTACTGCCTTTCAGGTCGCTCATTTTTTTATAAGCATCTAAAACATCATCGGTAGCAGTAGTAGGAATTGTAACCATTTTTTTAGCTGCCATAGCAGACAAGTCGCCCATGGCTTTTGTGTGGGCTGTTTCCATCATTTTGCCTAGTTCTTTGACATCTGCTATTGTACCTTTTTTTGGGCGAGTTGACCTAATTTAATTTCCTCTAAATTGATTTCTGCTACATTTACAAGATATTGAGCATCTTTTTCTGTACTTCTGTTATTAAACTTTGCTTCGTTATGCTCTTCCGCCACTTTTTTAGTATCTTCTTCTTTTGGCGTATCGTTGCAAGAGGTTGTACCAAGTGTTGCACCTAAGGCTACAACAGAATAAATCAATAGAGTTTTGAAATGAATGAATGTTTTCATTGCGCTAATGTTTTTTATAATTGTTAAATTTATAATTGTTGAAAACGTAAAGGATAATAGCTTTACTTTTGATAAGATATGATATGACTTTATAGGTGATAATTTTTATACTATTAGCTTATTTGCAGGATGCTTTGCTGTATTTTTTGGGGAATTTTTTTTACTAATTGTTTATTTTATGCTGCTTATTGTAGAAATTCATGCTCATTTAGTTTGTTTTAGTATTCTTTTTTTGTGGATATAAACTGTATTGAGATTTGGGCAATTATATACATGCGAGCGTTGATTAGTTATGTTTGCGTCTCATAAGTATCGGATATTTTTAAAATATCCGATACTTGACTATAATCAATCAACGCTCGCATGTATATAATTGCCCAAATCTGTGCTTAAATTGTCATTCCCCTTTGTTTACGCATCAAAAACCAATACGTCAATCCTGAAACCCCAAAACCGACGAACCAGGCATAATTATATAGCCCCGATAACCACATCGGCACAGCATCTTTAGACATAACATCTATCGCTTCTAAAAAGCCAGCAACATTTGGTAGAATGCCGAGAACGAGGGCGAACATCGCAGCCCAATTCACACCTTTTTGATAGCTATAAATACCCCCCTCAGTATAAAGCTCGTTGACAATCAGTTTTTTATGTCGGATAAAGTAATAATCAACAATCAAAATACCACCAATGGGACCCAGTAATCCTGAATAACCAATCAGCCATTTGAAAATATAGCCAGAAGGGTCAGCAATCAATTTCCAAGGAAATATCAAAATGCCGATGATGCCTGTGATGTAACCACCAATTTTAAAATTGATTTTTGAAGGCGCGAGATTCGCAAAATCGTTGGCGGGACTGACGATATTGGCAGCAATATTGGTCGCCAATGTCGAAATAACCACCGCAATCATTGCAAAACTTACCAACATTTTACTCTCAAATTTACCCGCTAAAACGAGTGGATCCCAAATCGTTGAACCATAAACAATTGCCGTTGCAGACGTTACAGCAACGCCAATAAAAGCAAACAACGTCATGGAAGGCGGCAAACCAATGGCTTGTCCGAGCACTTGCGCGCGTTGACTTTTCGCATAACGCGTAAAATCGGGAATGTTCAATGATAGCGTTGCCCAAAAGCCCACCATACCTGTCAAAGCAGGGAAAAAGAACGTCCAAAACTGACTACTTGTCTGAAATTTTGACGGCTGCGCCAAAATGGGACCCAAGCCATGGGCGGCAATCACTGCCCAAAAAAACAAAGCCAATGCCGCCAAAGGCAGAAATATAGCTTTGAAAACCAATAGTTTGCGAATACTTTCTACGCCGAGATAGACAATATACATATTCAACAACCAAAACAAAAAGAAGGTAATGGCAGGGCCTGTTTCCAAACCAAATGACGTTGGGAATATTGGCGGCAAATTACTGAGGGGGGGATACCAGACCTTAAACATCTGAAAAAGTGCCGAACCACCAATCCAGGTTTGAATGCCAAACCAACCACAAGCGACGATTGCCCTAAGAATGGCAGGCACATTCGCACCTTTTGTCCCAAAACTCGCCCGTGCGAAAACAGGAAACGGAATACCGTATTGCGCCCCTGCATGACCATTCAAAATCATGGGTATCAACACAATCGCATTACCCAAAAAGATGGTAAAAATAGCTTGCGACCAGTTCATACCGCCTTCAATCAACGATGAAGCGAGCATATAAGTGGGAATACACAAACTCATGGAAATCCACAAAGCGGCATAGTTCCATGTGTTCCAAGAACGTTTGGATTGAGGGATAGGCGCGAGGTCTTCACTGTACAAGTTGTTATTTTTTTCGTTTTGCATAGTCGCAGATTTATACGAATTGATTTGAAGATAGATTTTCCAAGCATTTTGGAGAATATCATGGAGATTTATCATCTTGAATGATGATTTTTTTTTAACAGCTATGTTTTCTATGTGAAGCAACCTATCTGCCTATGTGTTAAATATTCGAGCGTTGATTAGTTATGTTTGTGTCTCATAAGTATCGGATATTTTAAAAATATCCCATACTTGACTGTAATCAATCAACGCTCGAATGTTAAACACAAACCGTATCCGCAATCGCCAAAGCCTGAGAAATTATCGCCAATCCCTCATCTATTTGCGCTTCGGTTACTATCAAAGGTGGCGCGATGAAAATATAATTCCAACGCACAAAAGTGTACATGCCGAGTTCCGACAATTTCGCTGCGACTTGTGGCATAATGCCCATTTCAGAAGGTTTCGCATTAAAAGGGGCAAGCGGTTCTTTTGTTTCTCTATTTTTGACCAATTCAAGGCAGCCGAGTAAACCTGTGTTGCGCCAATCGCCAATACAGCGGTGCTTTTGCCTTAAAATAGCGACTTGAGTATCGAGGTATTTGCCCATTTTGGCGGCATTCTCCACGAGTTCGTCGTCTTGATATATCTGCAAAGTCTCCAAACCTGCGGCGCAGGAAACAGGATGCGCTGAATACGTCAAACCCAACATCAAAGGACGATCATCATAATGGGCGGCAATTTTATCACTTACAATGAGTGCGCCTAACGGCAAATAACCTGCTGTAATGCCTTTTGCTGTGGCAATCATATCTGGAATAACGCCAAAATTGTCCACGCCCCACCATTTTCCTGTGCGTCCAAAACCTGACATCACTTCATCTGCAATCAACAAAATGCCGTATTTGTCGCATATATCCCGCAAATGCTGCCAATACTGAGGGGGGTATTTGATGCAACCCGAAGAACCGCTTTCTCCTTCCATGATGATAGCCGCTACGTTTTCAGGTCCTTCAAATTGTATGACGCGTTCGATATGACTGGTACATTCATATTTGCATGAATGAGGTCCTGCTTGTCCAAACGGACAACGGTAGCAAAACGGGTCTTCAACATGAATCACATTCGGCACTTGTTGGCTGTCGCTTGGCAATTTACGCGGGTCGCCGCCTGCCGTCATTGCGCCATAACTCGCTCCATGAAAAGCCCGATAACGCGCAATGATTTTATGCCGTCCTGTGTATTGCCGCGCCAGTTTCATCGCGTTTTCAATAGCCGTTGCACCGCAAACAGTGAAAAGGGTTTTAGTCAAACCTTTAGGGGTGATTTCAGCGAGTTTTTTACCCAAATCACCTCTGGCTTTTGTGACACAACTGGGTGTGACATAACTGACTTGCATCATTTGTTTGGCGACGGCTTGCGTAACGCGTTGATTGCCATGTCCAATATTGACATTCATCAAACCTGATGAAAAATCGAGGTAACGTTTACCATTATAATCATAGAGATAAACGCCTTCGCCCCTTTCGATGGCTATGGGATTCAAACCGCCTTGTTTTGACCATGAAAACAAGGTATAATCGAGGCTGTTTTGGACGACTTCGGCGCGGTCAATACCTGTTAGTTCTTCTGTTTCTATTAGCATTTTTTTGATTTTATTTAGTTTACTGCGAATTGCGCTAATGAAGTAGCCTAATTCGCTTTAATTTGGCTAATGACTGTTTTTTTGTAAAAAATACTGAGTGGGCTATTCAGGTAAAATCAATTGTGACAAATCGAGTTCAAACCCTTTTAAGACATCTTCACCCGACAGTTTTTTATCAAAACCAAAGACCATTTCCATCGAACCATTAGCTCGATAAATATAACTTGTCTGCGTTTTGGGGTCAATAAGCCAACCAAGCAAGACACCATTTTCAATCCATTCAAGCATTTTTACTTGTAAATCTGTTAAGTTATCGCTTTCAGAACGGACTTCTGCAACAAATTCAGGACACACATGGGTAAATTTTTTACGGTCAGTGGCGGGTAATTGCAGCCATTTATGAAGTGGCAACCACGAAGCGTCTGGCGATTTTACGGCGCCTGTAGGCATTGTGAAACCTGTTGATGAGCTAAAGGCAATACCTTTAATTTCAGATGTTTTTATATTCCAATCTGTTAGTTGGTAGTTCACTAAATTCTCATAGTGACCGCTTTCATTTCCTATGGGTTCCATAATAGTTATTTTTTTATCTGCTCCTCTTTCGATGCGTAAATTTGAATTTTGTTGACAAAAATAGAAAAACTCATCTTCCGACATTTCATCGGCAACGATGGTCATTTTAGGATATTG
>JAYTUQ010000111.1:0-2291 GCA_043744455.1 Saprospiraceae bacterium
CAAACCCAATGGATGACCTGAATACAAGACAAGTGTTTGATTATCAGTCATTTCTGACAGGTATTGCATCACCAAAAGGTATTGCGCCCAATTTTGAAAGACCGCGCCATTGCCGCCATAGGTAATTAACTCATGTGGATGCTTCGCTACTGAGGGGTCTAAATTGTTCTGAATCATGAGCATAATCGCTGCCGCTTGCTTGGATTTGGCGGGATATTCACCAATCGGACGTGCGTACATATTGTATTGCGGACGAAAACGATACATATATATGCGTCCATAAGTCTGCAATTCTTCGGCAAATTCTTTTGCTAAAATGGCATGATGTGCGGCTGGAAAATAGCGCAGAGCATTCTGAACAGCGAGTTTTTTCTCTTTATCAGTCAAAACACCTTCAATAACGCGTTTTGGTGCATGAGATACTGTTGAGGTACGAAATCCCGATTCTTTCGGGGAGGGGTCTAATTTTGTGGATTCAGGCAATATAGATGGAATACCTTTTTGGATCAGACGGTGAAAATCAATAATTTGGTTAGACATATTTGGATGGTTTTATTCAAAAAAAAGAAATTTTCTAACACGAATTTCACGAATTTCACGAATTCCCTTTTATTATTTAATTCGTGTAATTCGTGAAATTCGTGTTAGAAAAAATATTATTGAAAATAATCGTCAAAGGTATATGAAACAAAAATTGCGTTGTGACTTTTTATAGAAAAAATCACAACGCAATTTTTGAATTTTACGCTTAAAGTTGTACGACATTAAATCCTTACATTTTAATAATCTTCTGGACTTTTGGTGCAAGGCTTGATTTAATTTTTGCGATATAAATACCTTTTGGTAAATCCGCAATAGACAACGTATGCGTCGATTGTTGCAGGTCTAAAATAATGTTTTTCAATACTTTACCTTGCATATCAATAATATCAACACTCGTTTTTTTATCGGCTAAATAATTCAAATTGAGCGTTTCTGAAAATGGATTTGGATAAAAGACAGGCTCTACTTCGGCTGTTTGAGATACCGAAACGGTTGGACCTAATGTAAAATTTTTTGTAACTGTTTGTGTTTTGAAAGTTGCGACCACGCGCCAAGTACCTGGCGAACTGCTCGGTAAAGTAAACGACCAATACCACCACGAGGCATTATATGTGTCAGGAGATATATGTGACCATGTTGTATATACGCTGTTATCTGGTCTGTAAATCGTATATGTGGTCACATCGCCTTGTAATTGGTCGTGAAAATAGCCCGTTACAAAGAGTTTATTGCCATATGCAAATTGGTTCGCTTCGTTTGTAATATCCTTATATGTTGTACAATCGCCGTATAGTGAGAGAGCAGTGCCTAATTGCAAACGATTGAGCGTCGATTCGCGCGAAGGTTTTTGGTTTGCCCACCAGGTTGTTGTGTTGAGGGTGTTGCATGAACCCGAATATGGGTCAATCAATTTGTTGCTGCTGTTATAGACTTCAAAATGCAAATGTGGACCTGTTGAACAACCCGAACTGCCCACAACGCCCAAATATTCGCCTTTGGCAACCGATTGCCCGACGGCTTTTGTGGTTTGCGAATTTTTTTTCATGTGCCCATACCACGAAATCGAGTTGTCGGCATGTCGGATGTAAATGGCATTCCAATCATAATTGATGCACGCGCAATTGCGGTCTTCAAAACCATCAATTTTATTGACAATGACACCCGCCTCAGCAGCGATGATTTCAAGAGAATTATCATCCATGCGTTTCCACTGAAAGGGCCATGTGAAAATATCGGTGCCTTTATGCCCGTCGTAAGTACGTGTTGTGCAATTATAGTCTTGAATACTGCCAATCGTCGTATTTTGATCAACAAAATTGCTGATGCCATAGTAGCTTGGGTCGGTGTTGAAACCTGCTGCTTGACGCAAGGGCCAGTCGAAGGCAACGACCTGTGCAGAAAGGCGCAATTGTGTAAATGCGCCCGCTTGTTCAAGACGTTCGATGCTCGCATCGTTCAGTCTTTGTATGGTCGCACGCGCAGCGGGAGATAAACAATCCGCCTTTTCTATTTGAAATTCACCCCCTCCATCGGGTTTTACTGAGGGGGTACTCGTTTGGCAAAAAACAGTAAAAGAAAGGGATAAAAGGACGAAAGTGTAATAAAAACGCTTCATTTGTTATAATGATTAAGTTATAAATATTTTGTAATAATTAGCTTGACTTTGTTAAATTAGGAATAAAACGAATATTTCTAATTCATGATGAATTTATTTTATATTTAGATTGAGTTGCTTTAGCCCTTTTAAA
>JAYTUQ010000112.1:0-2272 GCA_043744455.1 Saprospiraceae bacterium
GCCCTGTCGTAAAAATCTCCGGGTGTGCTTGGCCTGATAAAAATACTAATCGTTTTGCATTGGAAACATTATCCAAAGCAATTTTTTTGATTTTAACTAAAGTGCTTTTTTCATTGTCGGTTAACTGTTGGCTGAAAGTAAATAACGAACTATCGATCAATCGTGGCAAACTTGAATAAGCAAAATTAAAATTTTGTTCAACCAAACCACCACCGTTTCCAGCATACCCTCCGGCAAAACCAGAAAATGGAACAAGTACGGACATTGTAACAACAAATAAAATTAATTTTTGTCGAGTAGTCATATAATTTTCTCCTAATAAATTGTTTAAAGTATTGTGAGAAGATTTATTTCCCTCACAGAACCGTACTTGCGGATTTCCCGCATACGGCTCTTCGTTAACGCTCACGTTTTCATAAAGCCAGTATAAAATTTATGATGTATCGCCGGCATCGGAAGTGGGTGTCTTTTGATGTATTCACCAAAACTTTCCCAGTTAAAACTCTTCTTCTGACTGCGACGGTTTAACCATTTTATGGCCATCCGCCGTGTTAACTTCTCGAAGCTTTTAATACTTCTAAAGTTACCACTTACACCGTAATATTGAAAATGTCCGCTCAGCTTGGCCTTAAAAAGTTTCCATATTTCTTTAATCAGAAATAGATTTCTTACGGACTTAAACCACTCGTTCATCTCTTTTAATTTCAGTCTCATCTTCTTTTGGTCCGTCTTGCGACCCAACCTAAAACCACCCTTACGTGTTTTATCTATGAAGTGGGTAAAACCTAAAAAATTAAACACTTCTGCTCGCTGATCTTTAGCTTCTGCATTTTGTTTTGCATAACGGCCAAACTCAATTAATCGTGTTTTATCCTCTGCAAGCTCAAGCTTAAATTCTCTCAAACGCAGTTTTAGCGCTGATAATATTTTCTCGGCTTCGCTTTTGTATTGTACACAGATAACAAAATCATCCGCGTACCGCACAATTTCTACAGCACCTTGGCACTGCGGCTTTACAACTTTTTCCATCCATAAATCTAACACATAGTGCAAATACACATTGGCTAAGACCGGCGACACGATTCCACCTTGAGGTGTGCCCTCTAGGCTTGCGTGAAGCTGACCCTCTTCCATGTAGCCATTTCTTAGGAAACGCTTGATCAGTCGTAGAAAGTTTGAATCGCTTATTCGCACACCTAAAAATTTCATCATCCATTCGTGATCCACCGAATCGAAAAATCCTTTAATGTCGGCATCAATAATGTGATTTATAGGTTGGCTTGTAATAATTTGATCCAATCGCTTTAAAGCTTGATGGCAACTTTTGTGCGGCCTAAATCCGTATGAAAAATCTAGAAAATCAACTTCGTAAATCGCGTTTAGTACTTGCGCTATGCCCCGCTGTACGATCTTATCTTCAACCGCTGGAATGCCTAACGGTCGAAGCTTACCATTTGCCTTTGCGATATACGCTCTTCGCACCGGCTGCGGCTTGTAGCCTTGAGATTTCATCCGCTTCACTAAACTTTTCAAGTTTGATTCTAAATTTTCACCGTATTCTTCCACACTTATTCCATCAATGCCTGCGGCTTTTCCCTTCTTTAACATCCCATAACACTGCTTTAAGTTTTCTTCGCTGAGCACATGCGCGATGTTGTTGAGACGATAATTTTCATCTCGCTTTACTAATTCTGATATGTGATTTAGTTTCGTTTGCATTTTTTTTTCCTGATTCTGCGATCAGACTCTGTTTCCTTAAATCACTACACATTATCGCTGACCCCTTCAAGTGAACCGTATGTTCGCGCTGGGCATTACCCCAACTACTCCTTTACTACGAATCAGTCCGACTTCCTGCTACCCATCACCACATTCTTTCTTCTTCAGATTGTTTGCAGTTTGCTGCTTATGCTTTTTCTTCTTTAATCAAAAACACCATCGCAACGGATAGCAGGATCTCCCAAGTTCCTATAAATTCTCACTTGATCTCATACCGCGGACTTAGACCCCGAAAAAGAAAATGCATTCTGACCTTTGACGAACACACTTTTGCTGCCTTCCAGTAAATGAAAACTGTCGGCCTTTTTGACATGGATAATTACGGGGCTCAATACCTTCACTTGCGTTGCGGTCTAACATCTCCTGACTTGCGGCTTCACTGATTTCGTTGCCTTGACCAGTGCGCATTGAGTTCCAGACTGCTGGCTTTGCTTTGTCTGCGTCGGATTTTAACCGACAAGAATTCATAAATTTATCTTGGCGCACTCATTTT
>JAYTUQ010000113.1:0-8693 GCA_043744455.1 Saprospiraceae bacterium
TGATTTTTTTCTACTTATTCAAGAAAAATCAGTGTTAACCAGTCAAATCCGTCCAATCAGTGGTCTGAAAATCAGTTTTCCAACTCTACCAAAGCCGACTCCCATTTTTCCATTTCAGTAGCCAATTCTTTCTGAACATCTGTATATTTATCCATAACCTTTTGTGCATCAGAACGGTTATAAAAATCAGGTTTTGACATATCTTTTTCAAAATTAGCGACCTGTCTTTCTAAATCTGCAATGCGTCTTTCAGCGTTTTGAATGGTTTTTTCAGCTTTTTTGCGGTCTTTATCGTCACCATTTTTAGGTGAACCATTTGATGCCGAGGCAGCGACTTTTGTACTCATTTCCACATCACGCATATTATCCAATTCACGTCTTTCGAGGAAATAATTGACATCGCCTAAGTGTTCATACAATTTTTTATCTCTAAACTCAATAGTTGTGTCCGTCAAACCCGCTAAAAATTCACGGTCGTGGCTCACAACAATCAATGTGCCGTCATATTGCATCAATGCATCTTTCAAAACCTCCTTTGAAATCATGTCCAAGTGATTGGTCGGCTCATCGAGCAGCAGCAAATTGAAAGGTTTCAAAAGCAAACATGCCAATGCCAAACGTGCCCGTTCTCCCCCACTCAGTACGGATACTTTTTTACCTGCATCATCGCCAGTAAACATAAATGCACCGAGTATGGCGCGCAAACGCGTCCGCATCTCAGGAGGCGAGTGCATTTCCATGGTTTCTAAAAGTGTATTATCTTTATAAAGTGTTTCTGCTTGATTTTGAGCATAATAGCCGACTTGAACGTTGTGACCTAAAATAACCTCCCCCTCAGTATGCGTCAATTCATCGATTAGAATTTTAGCCAAAGTCGTCTTACCCTGTCCGTTTTGACCAACAAAAGCGACCCTTTCACCTCTATCTAATTTCAAATCCACACGGCTTAAAACTTCTAAATTACCATAATTTTTCGATAAACTTTTTGCTTCTACAACGACTTGACCACTACGGGGCGCAGGAGAAAAACGGATATTCATGGATTTGATGTCTGCTTCATCAATTTCAATCCTGTCCATTTTGTCTAATTGCTTTTGCATGGATTGCGCCATACTCGTTTTTGTCGCTTTAGCCATGAATCGGTTGATGGTCTTTTCCCTGTCAGCAATCATTTTTTGTTGATTCGTATAAGCATTTATGAGCAATTCACGACGTTCTGCACGCATTTCAACATATTTCGTGTAATTCGCTTTGTAGTCATAAATTTTACCCATTTCTATCTCAACGGTACGTTTTGTCACATTGTCCAAAAACTGCTTATCATGCGAAATCAAAACAACAGCCCCGGGGTAATCCTCCAAAAACTTTTCCAACCAAATAATAGATTCAATATCTAAATGGTTTGTCGGCTCATCGAGCAAAAGGAAATCGGGGCGTTGCAAAAGCATTTTCGCCAGTTCTACACGCATTTGCCAACCGCCTGAAAACTCATCAGTCAAACGATGCATATCTGAAGTCTTGAAACCAAGACCCCTCAGTATGCGCTCTGCATCAGCCTGTGCCGTTTCGCCACCCAGCATGTGGTGCCGCTCGGTTGCTTCCGACACTTCATGAATCAAATCCATGTATGAATCTGTGTCATAATCCGTCCGAATCGTCAGTTGATGATTGAGTTCTTCAATTTTTCGTTCCAATGCTTTGACTTCATCAAACGCTGACAATGCTTCTTCAATCACCGTTCTGCCCTTCGGCAAAGTCATATCTTGATGCAAAAAACCAATTGTCGCATCGCTTGCCTTCGAAATCGCACCGCCACCATTAGGCGTTTGATAATTGGCAATAATTTTCAAAAGCGTTGACTTGCCGGCGCCGTTACGTCCAACAAGACCCATACGGTCGCGCGGTCCGATGACGAAATTAACACTGTCCAACAAAGTACGTTCACCAAAGTGAACACTGACATTAGAAACTGAAATCATTTTATTATTTGTCTAACATGAGAAAGTGTTGAAATTACCCCCTCAGTATTGATGAGTGATTTTCTAAAAAAAACGCAAAACGATGCGTGCTAAATCTGCTTGAAAACTTCGAAATTTATATTTCGATTTTTGCGCCGCAAAAATACAAAAAGAAGTTAAGACTACAATAAAAAAAGACGTTAAGACTTGCAAATGAAGCCTTAACGTCTTTTTTTATTTAACAGTCAAAATTTATAACTATAACTTTATACGCAAGCCAAATTTAGATGTTATAATAGCAGGATAACCAGGAACTATAGAATATTGAAATTGTATTTTTTTATTTATTTGGAACAAATACTCAACCTCTCCACCCACAGGGAAAAAGCGGTATTGCCAACCATCCTTAGTGACACGGTCACCAAAAAAATCATCACCGCGTCGATAACGCTCAAACTTACCCCAGTCTTCACGCACAAGGAACATAGGTCCTATTCCGCCATTGATGCTGTGTCTACCCCATGTTAGAGGCGTGAAATGCAAGGCGGCGTGGACATAAGCTGACTTTTGCCAAGCGCAATCCATAAATGCCCCCGCTTGGGCACGTATGAAAAAACGTTTAGATAAATCACGGTCATAGCTGACAGCGGCGCCAATATTAAGAACCAAATAGGCTTCTTTATCAAGCTTTAGCGGGTAGTTGTCACGCATAAATACACTGCCACCGCCTGGGTGATAGGTAATGCCAAACCATTGAATGGAAAGATACTGATGATGTGCTACTTGTTTTGGTGATTCATTTTGAGCATTTAAGCTCATCGTACAAACGAAGAGTGCGAAAAAAATAAATGACTTCAAATTCATTCTATTTAGATATTAAAATTATGTCCTTATGGGTCAAAATTAATACCAAAAATTTGGGTCAAAAAGAATATACATTGTTATTTTAATACTTTAACACTTAGCCGCTGATTGAGAGATGATTCATCCATTTTCCATGCAGTTTCATCACTTTTTCGATTACATCGCGCACACACCCTTCGCCCCCTTTAAAAGGAGAGACATAATTGCTAATATTCATAATTTCAGAGCACGCATCGGCGGGACAACAGGGCAATCCCGCTTTTTGCATAACTTCTAAATCGTTCAAATCGTCACCTAAAAACAGCGTTTTTAAAGGATTTATATCATGAGCTTCACAATAACGCTGAAAAACGGGCAGTTTTGGGTCTGCTCCAGTAAAAAAATGACGAATACCCAATTTTTTCATCCGATGTTCAATACTGCCGCCACGTCCACCTGTGATGACGCAGACATTATAGCCTTCTTCCACAGCTCGCCTCATAGCGTAACCGTCTTTCGAATTGAAGGAACGTAAAAATTCGCCCCCCTCAGTAACGAGGAGTTTTCCGTCTGTCATCACACCATCTACATCAAAAACAAAAGTATTGATTTCTCTAAAATAACTGAGCGGATTATAGATAGTTATTGAATTTTGAAGGTCGTATTCTATATTAATCACAGGTTTGGATAAAATTTATAGATTTAGTGAATCCAGAATTTGATATGATTATCTATTGTTATCGCGCCACTCATAAACCCATTTTGCTTGAATTTGCTCAAGGTGCGCTTCCGTAGAGCCATCTTTAGTGCCTTCAAATGTTGGAATTTCGAGAATCCATTGCAGCAGTTCCGTAAAGCGAATGCGGTAGATTTTAGACTCCGTAAAGTCTTCCCCAAAACGTTCATATAGTTTCATCGCTATATCTTCATGATCACTCCAAGTCATAGGAAAATCATCGAAGTCTTTAAAATTTGACATATTATTATTGCGTTTTAATCAGCCATAAGGCTTTTTCGTATTTATTTTTTTGTTGTTGAAAATAATATTTTTTTCAGAAACCCAATTTAGAATTACCCCCTCAGTATTTTAGCGTCTAAAACCACCACGTTGCGGCTGCATCGGAAATTTACCCGTTGAAAACTGGTGCATCATGCTCTTCATTTGGTCAAATTGCTTGCAAAAAGCGTTGATTTCTTCAAATGTTTTACCGCTACCTTTCGCTATGCGCTCTTTGCGTTTTTTGGTACTCAACACAAGTTCAGGGTTTGCACGTTCAGTCGGTGTCATTGAGTGAATGATACATTCCACTTTTGAAAAAGCACTGTTGTCGATATCTACGTCTTTCATAGCTTTTGACATACCTGGAATCATATTCATCAACGATTTCAAATCACCCATTTTTTTGATTTGCTCCATTTGAGCAATAAAGTCATTGAAATCGAATTTATTTTTCTTGATTTTGGCTTCGATGCGCTTGGCTTCGACCTCGTCAAATTGCTCTTGCGCTTTTTCGACCATCGAAACAATATCCCCCATACCGAGAATCCGACTTGCCATACGGTCAGGATAAAACTCGGAAAGAGCATCCATTTTTTCACCTTCGGAAGCAAATTTTATCGGTTTGCCAACCGTATATTTAATGGACAAAGCAGCACCGCCACGTGTATCACCATCCAATTTTGTTAAAACAACACCGTCAAAATTCAATCTATCATTAAAGGCTTTTGCCGTGTTGACCGCATCTTGACCCGTCATGGAGTCCACAACAAAAAGCGTTTCGTTGGGTGAAATAGCGTCTTTTACCTTCGCAATTTCAGCCATCATCTGCTCATCAACGGCGAGACGACCCGCTGTATCCACGATGACAACATCGCAACCTTGTTTTTTGGCTTCAACAATGGCATTTAAAGCAATTTGAACGGGGTTTTTGCTTTCAATTTCTTTATAAATCGGCACATTTACCGTTTCAGCCAAAACCGTCAACTGGTCAATCGCTGCTGGACGATACACATCGCAAGCAACAACCATTGGGCGTTTTCCCTTTTTGGTTTTGAGCCATAAAGCCAATTTACCTGTAAAAGTCGTTTTACCTGAACCTTGCAGACCTGCAATCAAGATGACCGTCGGCTTACCGCCCAGATTAAGACCTGAAATCTGCCCACCCATCAAAGAAGTCAATTCATCGTTAACGATTTTAATCATCAATTGACCTGGATTGACGTTTTTCAAGACATTTTCAGTGCCTAGCGCACGGTCTTTTATCTTATCAGTAAATTCTTTGGCTATTTTATAGTTGACATCTGCCTCGACGAGTGCGCGCCGAATATCTTTAATAGCAGTAGCAATATTGAGTTCTGTGATTTTATTATTCCCTGAAAGAACTTTAAAGGCGGAGTCAAGACGGTCGCTTAGGCTTGTGAACATAATTATAAAAGATTGATTTTCAGTTACTTAATTAATTAATTCATCTTAAAAAACGCGCAAAGATAAACAAAGTGAAACGTATTTTCAAAAGAATAGTTTAAAAAGAGCCCCCTCAGTCATTTTTATGAAAACCGAGAAAAAATATATTTGTATGAAAAAATATGATTTTTACATATTCAACCCCTTTTAATTTTAATATAGTTTCTATACCTTTGTGTAAAAATCAAATATTAATTATTTAAATTTCATTACACTTAAAGCGTATCACCCATGCATAAACTTTTACTTTCTTCTGTTATCTGTTTTTTTCTGGTCTATCAAACTAGTTTTGCCGTCACAATTTTCTCATCCCAGTCAGGTGAATGGAACAACAATGCGACTTGGCAAGGTGGCTTTATACCGAGCACTAACGATGTCGTCATCATTACTTATGGTACTACCGTAATGGTATCCGCAACTGGTGGAAACTATACCGCAGTTTGTAAGTCAATGACAATCAATGGCTCTTTAACTTATTCGAGTAATCGGATGGTTGTTGGTTCACCTGATCCCTATGGTGTGCCCAGTGCAGGAGGCAACTCTGAAGTAACTGTAAATGGCACATTGACAATGGCGGGCGGTTATCTTAATTCCTTCTATATCAATGGTTATCTGAAGTTTAATACAGGTTCGACGTTCCATATGACTTCTGGATTTATGAACGTCAATGGGAACACAGGTAACCCCCTCAGTAGTGTAGCCGCAGGAACTCCTTTCATAGACTTTACGAACGCTACGACATTTTTAGCAAGTGGCGGTACGATTTATATTACAAATCCACATATTGACGCAATGACAACCTGTATAAAAGGGCAAAAAAACTTTACAGATTATGCTTCTGTATCGTTTGGCGCGTATGTGACTCCAGTAACAAATAATAATTATTTCGTGGATGCGGCAACATCACCTTCGTTTCAAACCATCGAGATTAACTACCTCTCAAGTACTGTTAAATTGCAAATGTCAGATATTGATATAAAAGGAGCTATTAATATCAATAACGGCACATTGTATAATCCTCACTTAACCAAGACTGTACGTATTGGGAAAGATATTAATTTTGGAAGTAGTGGAAAGATAGAAGGTAGAATCGAGTTGAACGGTTCAACGCAGCAAAATATAAATCCAAATATTGAAAATGGAGTTCCTATTACTTCTGCTGTCATAAACGGAGATGTATTTTCCAACAATGCTATGCGGGTCAAAATAAAATTAGACCTCGAAATTTTAGGTAATTTGTATCTGACGAGTGGTCGTTTTGATTTGAACCACAATACGCTGACCTTACAAAGGTCACCTTTGACACCTTCAAATGCCGCATATATTGTCACGCATGATTTGTATCAAGAGGTCGGCATACTGAAAATAAAAAACGTCGGATACAACACCATTTTCCCTGTGGGAACAGAGTTGAGTTATGCGCCCGTTTTCATTACAGCCGTGGGTGGTGATTTTAGCGTTTCAGCACATCCATCCATCATCAGCGTGCCTTCACAATATGCAAAAATTGAATTAGAATGGGATATTTCTCGTACATCTGGTGCTTTTGATGCCGATATTCTGGTTCAATGGAATAGTACAGATGAAAGCAAAAATTTTTCAATCAATAGAAATCAATGCAAATTGTATCATTATAGTGGTTCAGCTTGGTCGCCCGTTTCTACCTCCTTCGGTCCTACTGCCTCTTGGGGCACTTACTTCACAAAATTAGCTCAGGAAGTCCAGTCATTTTCAACTTTCTCTATTTTAACAACTACCATTATTCCTGTAACATTGACTTTGTTTAAAGGTAACGTCGAAAATAATGATGCCGTTTTGACATGGGAAACTGCCACGGAATCCAACAACAGCGGTTTTGAAGTCGAAAAAAGTATAGATGGTAGTCACTTCACACGTATCGGATTTGTGAAAGGTGCAGGCAATTCTGCTATACAAAATGCCTATACATTTATTGATAAAAACTTTACAAAAACAGCTTATTATCGCCTCAATCAACTTGATTTTGATGGTAAATCTATTTTATCAACGATTGTTTCTTTACAAAAAGAAGACAAAAAAAATACTTTAAAAATTTACCCCAATCCTATTTCTACTCATTCAGAAGTGACTATTGATTTTGCTGAAAAGGTAGAAACTGCTTTAAATATTGAAGTTATGGACGTTCAAGGACGCATTATTTACAAAAACCAAATAGAAAAAGGCAGTGAATCCCTTAAAATTCCTGTTATAAATTGGGCAAAAGGTATGTATTTTGTCCGCTCAATAAATGGTACAAAATCAGAAGTTACAAAGTTTGTTAAGAATTAAATACTCCTTTGATAAATACAAAGAAGGCACTGATACGAAAAGTATCAGTGCCTTCTTTGTAGGAACAGCAACGCTACATGTAAATCAATCGTTTATGACATAAAATACTGAGGGGGCTAAAAGAAATTTGGTTTTTCTTATTTCCCTATAAAACTTTCTTTTCTTCTTTTCCAGCCTCCGTTTTAAACAACGTTTGGACAGTTTCGACATATTCCACCGAAACTAATTCCTCAACATTAGAAATTGATTGTATGTAATTCACATTTCTAATGACTGTTTCTTTCAGTTGTTTGGGTGCTTCTTCGTTAGGCTCTATCATTTTAAATGGATTGTTTATGTCTGTCATCCTTCTTAAATTTTATGCGTGTTACATAATAGGATTATTTTCTGTTTAGCTCTTTTTAGCCGCATTTTGACTGCACTTTCGGTGATATCCAATGCTTCATGTATGTCTTTTAAGCTCATATCGTCTTGATATTTCATTAATAAAATCGCTTTTTCATCGGGCTTTATTTCCTCCAATGCCCATCTCAATTGGTCAATTTTAAGACGCAACATTTCTCTATCCTCTATATCCGTTTCATCTTCAGCATCAGGGAGATGTTCTTCAAAGTCAAGGGGTTGTATTTTTTTCTTACGCAGAAAAGATATACAGAAATTATATGTGATTGTAAAAAGCCATGTTTTAAATTGCGCCTCACCCTTAAACTGTTTTAAGTTGATAAACACTTTAAGAAAAATATCATGCGTAAGGTCTTCCGCATCTGTTTGGTTTTTGAGCATACTCACACATTTGTTATAAACAGTTTTTTCGTGCCGGTCATACAGAACGCCAAACCAAAAAATATCACTCGTAGTATTAAATTTTTCAACTAATTCCGAGTCCAACATTGAATCATACGCCATACTTTATTTCCACTTAATTTTTTAAAATAAATAATCAGTTTAATCATTTATGACAATTTTTGTCGCTAAATTGCTGATATTCAAGTAGCTAAATTAATACTATTATGTGAATATATCCTAACTTGACTTTGTTAAATTAGGAATAAAACGAATATTTCTAATTCATGATGAATTTATTTTATATTTAGATTGAGTTGCTTTAGCCCTTTTAAATA
>JAYTUQ010000114.1:0-8686 GCA_043744455.1 Saprospiraceae bacterium
TCTGTTTCTGTTCCGATTATATAAACATTATTATTCATCCAATAAAGATACGGGGTTTATCCTTGCAAACACTCGTTTATTTTATAATAACTACTTAAATAAGATATGGATTGAAACAAAACAAAAGCCGACCTTTTACTGAGGGGTCGGCTTTTTGTTTTGTAAAAAGACGTGCGGCAAAGAATTCACCGCACGCCGTCACTTCATTCATGAGAAAAATAATTAGTTTAAAAGCACCATTCGCTGCGTTGCTGAATGTGTTGGTGTATCGAGACGATAGAAAAACACGCCTGATACTGAGGGGGTATCTTGAAAATTCAAAGTGATTTCATTATTGCCTTTTTTAAAAAAGCCTTGTTTAACTCTTAAAATGCGCCCTGTTTCGTCAAAAACAGTGAGTTTCGCTTCACTTGCTTCAGGCAAACGGAATTGGATTTGGGTCGAACCATTAAAAGGATTCGGGTTGTTTTGAAACAATCGAAAATCGTTTGTTACAACATTGCCTTTCGTAAAACGGAGATCAACCGCCATCCGCTCACCTGCCGAGGAATAGGCTTCGGCAGGTGTTAAGTCGGAGGACAGGTGCAGAGCCTCGCTCAAACGAATCGAACGGGTGGCTTGCAACTTTAAAATAAACATGTTCATGGGCTCTTTTTTGCTGTCAGAGCTGTTCCAACTCATCGTGACTTTGCCCCTATCGGCAAACAAAGCGTAGTTGGAGGAGGAAAAATTGTATAAGTCTAAGGATTCAAAGGCATGAAATTTAAGTGAATGAATATCGTAGTTTAATGTAAACTGAAAAGCTTCGGGGTCGAGTTTGGGCGTTTTTATAAGTATCTCGTAGGTTTTCCCTGCTTCCAAAAATTCATCTTGCGCTTCTAAAACAAAGGTATTTTGACTGCGGGGTTCAATATTGTTTGTCAAAGGTGTATTCGAGGCAGAGCCATTGAGGTCACCTGTTTTTATGGCAATAAAATCGGCATTAAAAACGGTATCGGTTATGTTATTATAAGCCAAAAAGTTAGGAAAAGTCACTAAAATAGGATCCATACCGCTTGGGAAAGCATAGTTTTTCGGTATAAAACGCCATGAGCGATTGTTCGGAAAACTGTCTATTTGGCGCAAAACGACACGGCGTGTAATCAATAAATCGAGTGCATCAATCGAACCGTCGCGATTGACATCCGCTGCTATGAGTTTGTAAGGCGACGTAAGCAATTCCGAACCGAGGATATGACGGCTCAATAAAGCAAGGTCAAACGTGGTTATGCCATTAATCCAATCGCTGTCGCGGCGCGGCGTGACGTTATAATTGCCGTTGCGCACTAAATTTGAGAATATATATGCGCCTGTTGGTGTACTGTTTTGAGACATAGCATTCATCACGGGGCTTGTCACAGCAATTTTGGCTGAAATCGCTCGACCTTCTTCGGTCATCGTCTGACCGAGTAGTGCAGGAACGGTCGGAGCCCGACAAATGTTATTTAAGTCATTGACATAAATCGTTGTATTGCAATTGCTCATGAGACCAGATAAATCTTTTACCCAAATTTCAACGGCAATGCGACCCGTATCGCCACAACCAAAAGTGAGCGATGAAGAATCAGGAAAACCTGTTCCAGAGCCCGTTCGACGTATTTTTAGGGTCAAATTACTGAGGGGGGTACAATTATCTGAAATGGACGCAGCAACATCCACTGGTGTGACGACAAGCCTTGATGTGGTGCTAATCAACCGAGGTGCATATTGCGTTTTACATGCCACAATGGGTGGTATATCATTTACCGTTACCTTAAAAGCGCATGTAACCGTATTGTTTCCTACATCTTGAGCTGTAAACCTGACGTTTGTTGTACCGATTGGAAACGCTGCGCCAGAAGCTAATCCGCTACTTTGAGTTATTGTAAGGTTGGATGAGCAGTTGTCGGTCAATGTCGGTGTAGAAAAAGTAAAAATCTTATTGCATTGGTTCGTACTTAATGTCATGAGGGTATCCTTTGGACATCTCAGCATTTTAGGGCGAATGGTGTCGATAATGGTGACACGCGTGGTGCATTGAGCACGATTTCCGGCTGTGTCACGCACATATAATATGACGTTTTGCGTGCCGACATCGGCACACGTAAAGTTCGTTTTACTTGCGCTGATGATGATAACAGGGCAATTGTCTGTCGAGAAATTGTCGAAAACGATAGGTGATATGAATTTCCGCCCCACCGTGTCGAGGTAGCTCGTAACGGTTGTTTTGCAGACCGCATGAGGTTCAATCGTATCTCTCCAATTGACAGGGCAATAGGGACAATACAAAAATTGAGCAGATAGGGTTGATGTTTGTAAAAGCGTAAGGCAAAAGAAGAAAAAACCAAAAAAGAAAGAAAAAGACTTCCGTTTAAAAAAGCATTTGTTTAGTGTCAGTATTCGTGTCGTCATGGGCAGTACACGTTTTGTATGCTTAATTTTCGTACTAAAAAAGGACATTATTAACTTAAGGAAGAGCAGAACGTTTAAAGTTTAGAATTATAATTGTGTAACGCTTCGTTTAAGTTTTAATGCTTAGTTTTTTTCTAAAAAAAATAAGCAACGGTTTTCGGTAATGTAAATGTTCGATATATGTTCGCTTTAAAATATGCGTCAAATGTAGCATGTTTTTTTTGTTCATACAAGAATAATTGTCATAATTTTTTAGTTTAAGACAATATTTTTTGAATATCTGTTTTCAACAATTGTTTTGAGCCAACATAAATCGAATATACGGGTTTGTGATTGACTTTTTAGTGCGGCTCATTTTTTATAACAAGATGACCCCATCAGTATCGTCGTCCCAAAAATGGTCTGTTCACTAAATCTTTTTGACTAAAAAAGAGAAAATAGTAACAATTCAAAAACACGGAACACGTCATTCATAGAGCAAACTCATTTTTTTAAAAAACAAATCCATCCATCCCTATCGCAAATTGATATTTAAGAAAAACAAATCAAACAATTCATATCGCAAATTGATATTTAAAAAAAGCAAATCAAACAATTCGTTTAGCAAATTGATTTTTAAGAAAAACAAATCCATAATTACGTTTAGCAAAAGCATATTTTTAAAAAACATAAGCATAAAAATAGGACGCAAATAGACCTGAAACGCAAGCATATTCATTAAAACGTTAAGCATCACGACTCCCATTCAACGCAAATGGACGATAACCGTTAGAAAAACACCTTAAAAAGCTGCTGTTATGTAATAGGACACTGATTTACGCTGATTTAAAAGCACGTATCGGATACTTTAAAAGTATCCGATACGTGCTTTATCAGCGTAAATCAGTGTCCTATTCCGTAACATCCATTATAATTTTAAAATTTATTAAAAATAATATGTCTGAACTGTAACATGTAACATAACAAGCAGTTTAACCAAGAAAATTATTTATTTTAACAAAAAAAATACGAGCGAATGAAAAATACGAAATTCACGAAAAGCGAGCATAAGCTCATCGCTACGGCAGAAGCCATTAATAAATTATGTACACCCGACAATTCAGCATTGCCGATTGTACCCATATTCGCTGAAACGATTCTGGAATTGCGCGAAAAACTCACGCACACGAGCTTGCAGTCTGTAAAAAGACAAGAAGCACAATCGAACAAAGAAGCCCTTGTTGCCGATGTGAATGAGGAAAGAACGGCGTTGATAGGGCATCTCGAAGATGCTTTGGGCCAGTTTAAAGTCTATAAGCGAAAAGAAAATGATACGCAATTGGGCAATATGCTGCCGAACTTAACAAAGACGAAATTGAACAGACAGACAGCGTTAGACATGACGACGACCATCAATACATTTGTGTCAAGTGTTGAAAAATTGGATACAACTAAGTTAGCAAAGTACGGCATCACCCCGACTTGGGTGGCAACACTGAAAGATAAAATGCTCAATTATACAACTAATAACAAGGCAAAAAATGCGTTGAAATCAGAACAACCGAAGCAAACATCACAATTCAAAACCGTTATGACCGACATTCAAGATTGTCTGACGACTTTAACGGATTTGGTTGGCGGATATAAAGAAACGGCTTTTGAATTTTACAATGATAGCACGGCGATTTTGGCACCGACAAAAAAAGGTTCTAAAAAAACGAGTAAAAAAAAGTCTAAAAAAGGTGAAGACAATACAGGTATTGTTGCGTAGCATCTATAGTTGCAGGTGAAAATATGGTGCGAACGCTCCATCAAGAGAAAAAAAATTTATGGCACATGTATCCATTGCCGCCATCTTTAGATGGAGAAAAAAAAATAAACACAAACAGCTTTAATTATAGCCCTCCATCTGAAGATGGAGGCAATGGATACATGTACCATAAAGTATATAGTTCCGAAATTTTTTATTCAAAGTTAAAAGCACAAAAGCCGACCCCTCAGTAAAAGGTCGGCTTTTGCCTTATTTTTCAACAAAAACACTCATTCCCACTCTAAATCAGCAATCCGCAAAGTAAAACCCACTAACACATCTTCGCCTGACAATGTTTTTTCAAAAGAATCCACTTCATCACGGCTACCGTTGGCACGATAGATATAGATGCGTTCCTCGATGCGGTCAATGAGCCACGCCAAGCGGCAGCCATTTTCCATATATTCTTCTACCTTTTCTTTTAAAACAGTCAAAGAATCCGTTTTTGAACGAATTTCGATGATAAAATCAGGCGTTATAGGCGGGAACTTTTCACGCGACGCTTTTGGTAAGGCTTCCCAACGTTCACGCATGACCCATGCTGTGTCCGCGGATTTTATTGCCGTATTGGGTAAAGTAAATCCTGTTGACGAATCAAAAGTTCGACCACTACGTGTTTCTTTATTCCAATCGCGGACTTCGCCTGTTACTTCTGAATTAAAACTGCCTGTTGTTCCTCCTGTTGGCTCCATAATGATAAGTTTTCCGTTTTTAGTACGTTCAATGCGTTTGTCGCGCATGTCGGGCGATTGACAGAAGGTGAAAAATTCGTCATCCGTCATGCTTTCCGTTTTCTTTGAAATTGCTGATGCGACCATGTTTTTATTTTTTAACAAAAATAAAGATTTTCTTTTAAACCGCAAAACTCAAACCACTTACTCAACCGTAAAAAAGTACCCCACGCCCTTCACCGTCATGATTTGTACTGAGGGGTCTGCTTTGAGGTAATCGCGCAGTTTTGTGATATAGACATCGAGGTTGCGTGAGTTGAAAAACGAGTCGTCGCCCCATATTTTCATCAATACTTCCTTGCGTTCAACGGTAAAATTTCGGCTTTCACAAAGGATTTTGAGCAATTCTGTTTCGCGGTGTGAGAGTTTACGAACGGTATCTGCGAAGCGTAATTCATATTTTTGTGGTGTAAATTGGAATTTTCCGATGTTAAAGGGGTCAAATACTGAGGGGGTATTGCGTACCATTGCCAACAAGTTTTGAATCCGAACAATGAGTTCTTCCATACTAAATGGTTTGCGCACATAGTCATTGCCACCTGCTTGAAAGCCGCGCAACACGTCATCAGTTTGCGTTTTGGCGGTCAAAAAAATAATAGGCAGGGTAGGAGAGAGCCGCCGCAAAGACTGCGAAAGTGCATAACCATCTACATTCGGCAGCATAATGTCGAGAATCACAATATGAGGCTGGAATGTTGTAAATGCCTCAATGACTTTAGCACCGTCGGCAATCATCAAGACATCAAAAAGGCGGCTTTCAAGGCTTTCTTTGACGATTTTTCCTAAAAAGGGTTCGTCTTCGACGTATAAGACTTTAGTTTTTGACATTTTTATAATGATAGATTAATACCTTAAATGACCTTATATTCCTTATATGGTTCAAAAAACAAAGCATGTTTTAACCATATAAGGAATATAAGGTCATTTAAGACGGAAAGAGTTTTTACCGTTTAGGTAAAAAAACACTAAATATACTCCCTTTCTCTAAAACACTTTGCACCTCAATGCGTCCGCCATGTTGCCGCATCACACTGGCGACATAGCTCAAACCCAAACCGTAACCTTTGACATTGTGAATGTCGCCTGTCGGGACGCGGAAAAACTTATCAAAAATTTTGTCTTGATATTCGGCTGCAATACCACAGCCGTCGTCTTCGATGTTTAGTTGTAAAGTATCGGTTGTTTCTTGAAAGTTAATTACAATGTTTTTTCCATTGTATTTCAAGGCATTATCGAGCAAATTGTAAATCACACTCGTCAAATGTGTTTTGTCGGCTTCGACAAACGTATTTTCAGACCCCTCAGTATGGAAGCTGATTTTAGTACCAATTTTTTCAAATTGCAATCGCATCGAGTCCAAAACCTGTGCAACAAGAGCGGCGACATCAATGATTTCTTTCGTCAATTCAGGTTCTTTTTGCTCAAAAACGGAGAGTTTCAGCACTTTGTCAACGAGCATAGACAGGCGTGACAACTCGTTTCTGGAAATATCGAGGTACTCTTTCGTCAGTTCAGGTTTTTGCAAAGCGTTGAAATTTTGCAAGGCTTCTATTGCTACGCTGACCGTTGCAATAGGTGTTTTTAATTCATGTGTGATATTGCTGATAAAGTCGTTTTTCAAAGCGGTCAAACGTTCTTGTTGCCGCAAACTGCGATAAACTAACCAAAATGCTAAGGTGGTCATACTCAACAAAAGCATGGAAAAAAAGATTTGTGGCAATGTTTTCTTAAACAGAAATGCTTGATATTCAGGAAATTGTGCAACATACACATTGAGCTTAGGCATGCCTGCAAAAACAGGATTTGTTTTCAACGTATCCTCTTTCTTATCAAAAGAGTTGTCCCGATTGTAGGGCGAAAATGAAGGTACTTGGCTTTGGTGCAACCGACGAATTTTGAAAGGAATGTCTATTTTTTGATTCATTAAAGCCAACCCATAATGCACGGCGATGTCGTCAAGCCGCAAAGAATCGAGGTTAAGGTTGATAAAAATAGCCGTATCTTTTGTATCCAACCTTTTCTTTATAGCAATTTGGCGAGCAACCAAAGTCGTTTGGCTTAGACTTGATTCTCTGAAATTAAAATGACGGGTTGCACCTGCGGCTTTTTGCTTCAAAACCGGCAAGCGAATGCTGTCGTCTTGCTTAAAATAAACACTTGTGACTTGATTTTTTCTTGCACTATCTGAATTAGGCTTATTGAAATAAGCTCTTGTGACAATACGCGCTAATTCTCGCCCGCTTAAACTATCAGAAGCGACGGTTATTTTGACACCATCTTTTTGCGTAAAACTTATCTTATTTTGTCGAGAAGTGTCCGATTTAGCGTCATTTGGGCTTTTACGTTCATGAATTTCAAAGGTTTGAAAATTGTCAGACCTTGTAAATTGATGTGAAAACTGTGCATCTCTTTCTCTTTCCCTTTTTCCAAAAGGTAGCGAATCACCTTGCAGCTTAGGCAAGTCGCCAAAATTACTTTGAATCATAGAGTCTTGCATCGCCATGACGGTGTTGCGAAAGGTGTGGTCAAGGTCTTTTTTTAGCGTCATATACTGCTCATCATAGACCTTTTTTATCCAAAAGGCTTGAAAAACGATGAGTAGTAGTAGGCTACTGACGATGAGTGCGATGAGTCCATGTCTGTTAAAACGTTTCATTATTGGCAAATTTAAAGGGATTTGATTGACAAAATTGAGCTTCTTAACCTTTATTAACCTTGTTTCAAGGCTGTTTAACTTATTTTATACTGAGGGGTCGTATTTTTGAGCCACGAATTACATGTATTTTTTTTAACACGAATTACACGAATTACACGAATTACACGAATTCGTGTAATTCGTGTTGATTTTATTATTAATCAAAAAATAACTTTATAAAAATGAAAAAGATTCTAATTTTAAGCAGCTTGTTATGTTCCTTTTTAAGTGTTTTTGGACAAAATACGGAGGGAATCATCACGTTTGAAGAAAAAATGAATTTGCACCGCCGCATTACTGACGAAGCAATGAAGGCGCGCATACCAGAGTTCAGAAGCAACAATATGCAGCTCGTTTTCCGGGGCGATGAGTGCATTTATAAAGCCATTGAAGAAGAAGAAGATGCTGAAATGAGTGCAGATGGTGGTGCAATGCGCATGCGTTTTCGCCGTCCAAATGTTGAAATTTATCGCAATTATGCGAACAACAAACGCATCGAATTGCGTGAAATGGGGGACAAAAAGTACCTTATCGAAACAGATATGAAGCAACCTGCTTGGAAATTGGGCACAGAAACCAAAAAAGTCATGGGTTATGACTGCACACAAGCCACGTTGAGCGATACAGCCCGCAAACAACAGGTTGTTGCTTGGTTTACGATGGATTTACCGTTGACGGCGGGTCCGCAAAACTTTGGTTCGTTGCCAGGCTTGATACTTGAAGCAGATATTAATGATGGCGAAATTTTGTTGACGGCTAAAAAAATAGACTTTAAAAAAGTGAAGGATAATGCTATTAAAGCCCCTTCAAAAGGCGATAAAATCACAGAAGAAGAATTTAAACAAAAACGTGATGAAATGATGAAACGCAATGGGGGCGGTCCTGGCGGCGGTAGTCCTGGTTTTAGGATTATTCGTCAATAGTTTTTTAAGATAAAAAAAAAGGTAACTACACAGGTAGAGTGAAATAAAATAAAATATTGGATAAAGAAAAAAGTTATACCTTAGATTGATGACAGAACAAGAAGAAATATCTTTACGA
>JAYTUQ010000115.1:0-31131 GCA_043744455.1 Saprospiraceae bacterium
AAAAATGAAAAAAATTCTCTTGTCGCACACACAACTCAATGATGACAAAATGAAAACGCGCGCTGAGTTGCACATTACGAAGATGAATCAAAATGCCACGTATGCCGAGTTTCAACCACTCATCACGACATTAAAAACGGTGTTGGATACTTTTGTAACAACTGTTGCCTTGACAAATCAAGGTGGCAAAGACAGAACGAAAGCGAAAAATGATGCAAAAAATGCCATCATTTTGCACATCTCAAAACTGGCGCGTTTGGTAGAAATTAAAATAAACGAATTGCCAGAAGAGGAAGTCGCGGCGTTTGTTGAAGATTCAGGTTTTGAAATGCCTGAACCAAGAGTCAGAAAGGTGATTGATTATTTGGATGCACCGATAGGTTTTACCCTCAAAAATGACCCACGAAATGGCGTTGTCATCGGCGAATGGGAGCGCGTTGAAGGTGCTAAAATGTACGCTTTAGAAAATTTGGACAAAGATGGTAATTGGCAAAATGGCAAATACACTAACGAAATACCTCTGACTATGACGGGACTCGTACGTGGCTCTAAATTGACAATGCGCATCAAAGCTATGGCTGCCAACGGCATAGTCAGTGACTATTGCGAACCTGTGACGGTGTATGTGGATTGATGGTAACAAGGATTTGTTCAAATAAAAAAAGCCGCGCTCAACTGTGAAGTCAGTTGAGCGCGGCTCGTTTTTTACTGAGGGGTAGTCATAGGGCGATTTTGAAATCACCCTTTGACTTAACCGCTTCAATTACAAGGGTCAATCGCGTTGTTCACCATTTGTCCACCAACAACAACATTGTTCAAACCACAATCCTTAACTTTTTGTGTTGGCAAAGCCAACACGCGATTGCTGAAACTTTTAGGTGTAAAAAAACCGAAACGATAGGAATCGCCCACCAATTCAATGTCATAAGTCCCATTCCCACTCGACCGATTGCCTTCCAAAACGCTGTTGTTTGCACCGTCAATGACCAAATAGCCCGCTGTCAAATTATTATCGGATTGGTTATTCAAGACTTTGACATAACCTGAAGCAAGACGTGCACCCGTGGTTTGACCACTTGGTAATCTGAAAGCATTATCGGGTACTTTGCATAAAATAATACCGATATAATTATTATGGGTGTTGTTATTGACACAAGACCCATAAAAATCGCAAGGCCAGATACCAAAGACAGCAGATTCTACTTCATTATTCGATATCCACGCACTTTTTCCATTACAAACAATAATGCCATCGCAAGTAATGCCCGTTGTTTGCCACAATGTTGAGCTTGTAATTTTATTGCCGATAAGCGTTATTTGATCTGACTTTTCAACCAAAATGGAAATCTCAAAACTTTTGATTCTGCAAAACATTGAAGCACTGAGGGGGGAGTTTTCGTATAAGATAGCTACCCCACCGTCAACATCGGTTGGTTGAATTTCGATGTTTTGAATGGCTGTTCGCGGCGCATTCAAGACGTGAATGGCAGGAGAAAGTGAAAAAACGCCACTCGCATCGAGCGAAATGAGATTTGATTTAATTTTCAAAACTGCCCCATTCTCACCAATAACAACGACTTGCGAACGAATCGTGATGCTCTCTGTTTCGGTGTGCAAACCTGACCGCAAATAGACAACACCGCCTTCACCAGCGTCAGTCAGGGCTTGTGCAAGGGCGTTGTTTGAGCCAGCAGGAACGACAACAAAGCGTCCAGCGGCACGGGCTTGGACATTCATTTCAACACCTTGAATGTTTTGGATTTCTTGCAATGCCTTTTGAACATCTTGGCGAACTTGAGCAATGTTCACGGCGTTGTTGTTGTCAATTGGAACCGATTTGTTGTCTTTTGAACAACTGAAAAGCGATAGTGCTGCTGTAAATAGCAGGGCATAAATGATTTTATTTTTCATTGTGAATAAGGTAAATTAGGTGAAAAAAATTGTTTTCAAAATTGATATCGAGTGTTATACAGAAGTTATTAATGCTGTTAGTCTCTTTGTCAAGTAGCACGTGTACCCCTCCCGAGTGTATCGGGATGTGCCATCAGTATTTTGGTCAAAAATTTGGGACAAAGGTCACTTCAGAAATTGAGCATTCGTCTTGATTTCTTACAGATTGATTGTCATTTAGGTTTTTCAACACCGTTTCAATAAAAAAATAATGCGTTAAAAAAACCACTTATCACTACCGAAAACAGTATCTCGAACCAGTACCGGCGCAAAAATGCGTAGAACTGCTTTAGCCAATTGATAAGTATATGAGTTAACTTTTTTATCTTTTTTTTCATTGTCTCTTATTTCTATTGTAAAATTACGTACGCCTAAGCAAGAAAGTAAGAGCGAGTGTATGGATTGCAGATATGACTGTATCGTTTGCAAAAAAGCCTTAATATAACGGTTCGTGAATCGCTGTGACGGTTCGTGAAACGCTGTGACGGTTCGCGAATCGCTGTGACGGTTCGCGAATCGTTGTGACGGTTCGCGAATCGCTGTGACGGTTCGCGAATCGTTGTGACGGTTCGCGAATCGTTGTGACGGTTCGCGAATCGCTGTAACGGTTCGCGAATCGCTGTGACGGTTCGTGAATCGCTGTGACGGTTACAAACGGCTTAATGCATCCAAAAGGTCCTGTTTTTTCTGTCTTGAGATGGGAATAAGTTTGCCATTGCTCATTTTCACCTCGCCGCCATCAGTTCGGATATACTGAACGACTTGCTTCAAATTGATGAGGTATGAATGATGAATGCGGTAAAAGGAGTGCCCGAGCAACAGTTCTTCGATGTCTTTCAAGTGTTTGGTAAAAGTAGTCGCTCTACCTTGCGATAGATGTATTTTAGTGTAGTTGCCTTCCGATTCGCATAAAACGATGTCTTTTATTTCGATAAAAATCAGTCCATCTGAAGTAGGCAAAGCGATTTTTTCTTTCAAAGAATGATTAACATTGACATAATCCAACAAAATACCTCTTTGTTGGCTCTGATACTGAGGGGGGTGATGTTGGGCTTTTTGCACCGCTGTTATCAATTCCTCTTTGTCAACGGGCTTCAAAAGGTAATCAATTGCGCTGTATTTGATGGCTTTGAGCGCGTATCGGTTAAAACCGGTTGTAAATATAACACCAAACGGGATGTCTTTACAGTTATCCAAAACATCGAAACCTGTTAAAACGGGCATATCAACGTCTAAAAACACCAAATCAGGTTTTAAATCTTTAATGGACGCGACGGCAAGGCTTGGTTCTGAAAATTGCTGTAATATGGACACATGGGGACAATACCGCGTCAGCAAAATAGACAGCATTTCAAGACAATCGGGTTCGTCATCTACTAGAATAGCGCGCATGAGTTTAGATTTTGATTTTGAATAAAATTTGAGTGCCAATCGCATTTTGGTTTGCATCTTTCAAATCAATTGTTGCCAGTGAAGATTGGACAAAATAGGTTTCGTTATAGTATTTTATCCTTTCCTCTGTGAGGTTCAAGCCGTGCGATTTATGTTGTGTCGCATTGGCATTTTTTATATCCAATGCTTTTTGTCTGCCAATGCCATTGTCTTCGACGATGATGTAAAAGAATTCAGCATCTTCAAAAACCTTAATTTTCAGTAAAGCGTCTCCTTCTTTTTTATGTTTCAAACCATGCCAAATCGCATTTTCGACATAAGGTTGAATGATAAGCGGTGGGATTTTCACTTCGTTCATACGGGCGTTGGGGTCAATGTCAAAAATGAAATTGAAATTATCTCTGAACCGCATTTTTTCAATTTCGACATACAGTTTCAAGGTATTGACCTCTTCTTCTACCGTAATTAGTTCAGACCGTGAATGGTCTAAGACATCGCGCATCAATTTCGAGAATTTATTCAAATAATAAGAAGCCGTATCCGTATCGTTTTTGAGCACAAAGAGATTGATAGAAGTCAAGGCATTGAATATAAAATGTGGGTTCATTTGAGCACGCAAAGCTTCCATTTTGACTTCTGAAATGCGTTTATTGAGCTTTTCACGTTCTTTTAGCTGATTGAAACGATAGCTATAAAACGCAATACCTATAGCAGCAAGCGACAGAAAAACCAAAATTCTGAACCACCACGTCCGCCACCATGGGGCTAAAACGGTGAGTTTTAATGTGGCGTTTTTTGTTCCCCAAACGCCGTCGGCATTCGTCGCTTTGACTTTGAAAGTATAATCGCCTGGATTAAGATTGGTAAATGTTGCGCTGCGACGCGTATTAATGTATTGCCACTCGATATCAAAACCTTCTAATTGATAAGCATATTGAATGTTTTTGGGCGCAGAATAATCCAAAGCGGCAAATTCAAAAGTGACCACATTTTGGTCATAGGTCAAGGTCAGATGTTTTGTAAAAGCAATATCCTCATCGAGTGTAAATTTTCCAGGGTCTTTTTCACCTTTTGAAATAGGTACAGATGCGTTGAACAATTTAAAATCTGTTAGCCATATATTGGGGTCAAAGGTGCTTAATTGGATACTGTCGGGGTAAAAGAAATCAATGCCTTGATTACCCCCGAAGAAAAAACGGTCAGAATAATTACTTTTTCCGTATAGAAAGGCTTCGTATTTCTCATTTATCAAGCCTTGACTTTTCTTATAAGTCTTAAATTGTTCTGTTATAGGGTTAAAAACAGACAAACCTTTGTAACCCATGAGCCACAGATTACCAGATTTATCATCCAATATGGCGAAAACATTGTTATCGAGCAAGCCATTATCAGTTGTATAATGTTTGAATTTTTCTGTTTTGACATTAAACTTATTCAAACCACCGCCGTAAGTACCTATCCAAAGTATGCCATTTTTATCTTCATAAATGCAAAAGGCCGTGTTTTCGCTCATGCTGTGGGGATTATTAGGGATATTTCTATAGATTTTGAAGGAATCTACTTCTGGAATATATTTGGCAAGTCCACCTCTTGTACCCACCCAAATTGTCCCATTTTTAGCTTCTAAAATTGAACGTCCATTATCTCGCATACCGATTCCATCTGCTTCTGAATTCATATAATTTTGAATGGATTTTTTCTCAAAACTCACTTTAAAGGCTCCATTATACCACGTAACAACCCATAAATTCCCTTGCCTATCTCTATGAATCTTACGAGGTATTACTTTTCGGAAGGTGTCAAAGCCCTTTATTTGAGTTTCCAGATTGGTAAAACGTTTTGATATTTTATCGAATAAAAATATCCCTCCCCCAGTACCAATCCATAATTTCTCCTTTGATTCTTCAAAAAAGCATATTATACCTTTTTGCCAACCTTCTAAATTATAATCTGGTTTATATATAAATGGTGCAATCTTGCCTGTGTTAATATTCAACAAACCTGCCCCATTTTTCTGCCGAATTAATAAATTATCAGGACTGTATTCATACATCTCGTTCAAGTCAGGTATATTAGGAATATTATCCATGAGATTGACAAATACGTTTTGGAACCTTTGTTTATTCATGTCCACAATGTAAAATTCCTGTTCCTGAGTTTGAGTCCATAATATCTTATTAGATTGCGTATAAAATGCGTTAATCAAGCGATTTTTAGGGTAGCCTTGCGGAAATAAAGGATTGTAACTATATTTTTGATAATCTAAAGTTTGCGTGTTAAAAAGGTAAAATTCTCCTTCTTTAAAAATCCATAATTCATTTTTATTTTTTTCAAAAATAGTACCCATTCCCCCATTTTTAAAAATGGGCTGTTGGATAGAGTAGATGTTGGAATTGAGCGAATCCATATAAAATAAGCCATTGCTTGTGCTAATCCAAAGTATATTATGTATATCTTCAAATAATAATCTCACATGAAAATCTTTTTGAGACTGCTGTGGCTCGGGCATATAAATTCGGCTAAAACTATCTAATTTGTAATCTTTAAAGTACAAAATCCCTTCTTTTATGACATAAATACCATGAGAACTAACCTTAATACCATAAGTAGGAGAGTTTTTAAATTGATGAAATATATTGAATTTTTGAGATGCCGAATCCATGCAATAGAGTCCTTCGTCTGTACCCACCCAAGTATTTTTATCTTTATCCTGTCTAATTGCTCTAATACCAACAATGCCAATACCCGATTTTACTTTATCAGTATATGGCTTAAAAGTACGGTGTTTAAAATCAAAATAGTTCAACCCATTTTGAGTACCCACCCAAAAATTGCCTTTATCATCTTCAATGATTCGTGTGATTTTATTGTCGCTAATACTGAGGGGGACGTTTGGATTGTGTTGAAAATGTATTGTGTTATATCCATCGAACATGTAAAGACCAGATAAAGACCCAAACCACATAAAACCACGACTGTCTTGATAAAAACAGGATATATATGCAAAAAACGATGCATCATTCATTTCTAATCGCTCAAATCGCAGATTGGCTTGAGCCATTAGCGCAATAGAAAGAATCTGCCCGATGATGACAAATAAAAATTTTAGGAAAGGCTGTTTGTTCGTTGTTTGCATGGTTTTTCGATAATTTTGTTTATAATTCAATTTCCATTCCTTGCAAACATAAGTATTCTTTTTGTTTAAAACAAAAAAAGAGGCTGCCTCCACTAAGAGACAACCTCGTTTTTATCATTTATTTGCGGAATAAATTCCGTGCTACTATTCTTGTTCTTTAACCGTTTCTTCAGTTTTCAAAGCAATCAATAAACCATCTTTTGCTTCGTTCATCACAGCTTCAAATTGGCTGCCTTCGGCAGGTGATTCGTTGAGGATGAACTCTGCGAGTGGGTCTTCGATGTATTTTTGAACGGCACGATGCAATGGTCTTGCGCCAAACTGTGGGTCATAACCTTTTTCAGCTAAAAACTCTCTGGCTTCATCCGTTAACGTCATCTTGAAGCCCATGTTGGATAAGCGTTTCATCACATTGGCTAATGTCAAGTGGATGATTTGGAAAATTTCTTCTTTACCCAAAGAGTTGAACACGATGACATCGTCAATACGATTCAAAAATTCAGGTGAGAAAGTCTTTTTCAAAGCACTGTGAATAACGGTTTTTGAATTGTCATCTGACGCTTCTTGACGAGCTTTTGTGGCAAAACCAACACCTTGACCAAAGTCTTTGAGTTGACGTGCGCCGATATTTGAAGTCATAATAATCAAAGTGTTTTTAAAATCCACTTTGCGACCCAAACCGTCGGTTAATTGTCCATCATCTAAAACTTGTAGCAAAATATTATACACATCCGGATGCGCTTTTTCAATTTCGTCCAACAATACGACAGAATAAGGCTTACGACGTACCTTTTCAGTCAATTGACCACCTTCTTCATAGCCGACATAACCCGGAGGCGCACCGACAAGCCTTGAAACACTGAATTTTTCCATATATTCAGACATATCAATCCGAATCAAAGCATCTTGCGTGTCAAACATATAACGTGCAAGGGCTTTTGCCAATTCCGTCTTACCAACACCCGTAGGTCCTAAGAAAATGAACGTACCAACTGGCTTCAAAGGGTCTTTTAAACCGACACGGTTACGCTGAATGGCTTTGGCAATTTTACCAATCGCTTCGTCTTGACCAATGACCATTTTTTTCATGTCATTGCCCATGTTTGCGAGTTTCTTACTTTCGCCTTCGCTCACTTTACGGACTGGAATACCTGTCATCATAGACACAACTTCAGCAATGTCATCTTCCGTTACAGGATAGTGCATAGACTTCGATTCGTCTTCCCACTGTTGTTTTTCCTGCTCAAGTTGACGGCTTAATTTGGTTTCTAAATCCCGCAAATCCGCAGCACGTTCGTATTGTTGATTTTTAACGGCTTGATTTTTTTCCTCTTTGAGTATTTCAATCCGTTTTTCAAGCTCTTCAATATGCTTAGGCACATGTATGTTTTTCAGATGCACACGTGCACCCACTTCATCTAACACGTCAATCGCTTTGTCAGGCAAGAAACGATCTGTTACATACCGTTCAGAAAGTGTTACACAGGCTTTTATGGCATCGAGGTCATAAGTCACATTGTGGAAATCTTCATATTTTGAACGAATGTTGTTGAGAATGTGAATCGTATCTTCAACAGAAGGCGGATCAATGGTCACTTTTTGGAAACGGCGATCCAAAGCACCATCCTTTTCTATATATTGACGGTATTCATCTAAGGTAGATGCGCCAATACATTGAAGTTCACCACGTGCTAAAGCTGGTTTGAAAATATTAGATGCATCGAGCGAACCCGTTGCACCACCTGCACCAACCATTGTGTGAATTTCGTCAATAAACAAAATGACATCGCGGCTTTTTTCCAACTCGTTCATAATGGCTTTCATGCGCTCTTCAAACTGACCGCGGTATTTTGTACCAGCGACCAAAGCAGCCAAATCAAGCATAACAACACGTTTGTTAAACAAAGTGCGGCTGACTTTTTTCTGAATAATCCGCAAAGCCAAACCTTCAACGATGGCTGTTTTACCAACGCCAGGTTCACCAATGAGGATTGGATT
This sequence comes from Saprospiraceae bacterium, assembly GCA_043744455.1. Taxonomy (GTDB): domain Bacteria; phylum Bacteroidota; class Bacteroidia; order Chitinophagales; family Saprospiraceae; genus JAAFJT01. Next base: position 8,477 of record JAYTUQ010000115.1, read on the forward strand.
ATTCTTTTTACGACGGCTTAAAATTTGAGAAACGCGTTCGATTTCGACTTCACGTCCTATGATTGGATCCAAACGACCTTCTTCAGCCAATTTCGTTACGTCACGTCCAAAATTATCAAGGACAGGCGTACGACTTTTTGTATTGCCTTTGCGGAACGAGCGTGTGTCTTCATCCTCAAATTGATCTTCGCTATCACCACTGCCCGCGGCTTGGCTAAAAATTTCAGGTGCGCCGTAATCATGTTCTGCGCGGACATATTCCTGCTCTTGACGGAACGTTTCATAATCCACATAAAACTGATTGAGGATACGAGATGCCAAATTCTCTTTTTGTTTCAAAATAGACATCATTAAGTGTTCAGGCTGCGCTTCATCGTTTTTAGAATCACGTGCTTCTAAAACTGTAAATTTTAAGATTTTTTCAGCTTGGCTGTTCAAGTTAATATTACCCACATTTAAGTGGGAACTTGGTCCGCTATAACGTTGAATATTTTGTTCGATGGCAGACCGTAAATCTTCAACATTAACCTCCAAAGAGCTTAAAACACGGACAGGTAAGCTATCCTTATCCATGACTAAGCCTAAAAGTAAGTGCTCAGCACCGATATAATCATGACCTAACCGAACAGCCTCATTGCGGCTATTGGCAAGTATTTGTTTTACACGGGGCGAAAATTTTTTATTATTCATCTTTATTTATGTGATGTGTTGTAAATTCAAATTAAAACAAGGTCTTCAAGGTTTTGTTTTCTTTAGCACTACCATTTCACTAAAAATACTGAGGGGGTGTAATATGACCTACAGTTTCAACACCAAATAGATACTGTTTGGCGAAAGTATGAAAAAAAATAATTAATCAAAATACAAGTGAAAAAATGATGCCACTTGATTGCGAATTTAACATTTCGGAAAGAATGTCATGTTGGATTATTTATAATCTGACAAAACAGGTTTATTAGATACTAAAAAATAAATTTATTCAAATAATAGAATATAAATGTTAATCTTGTCCTTTCTTGAAAAACAAAATTAACATTTTTATTATTCAAGTCAAGCCGAAATAGGGTCAAAATGAACATATACTTAAATTTTGTTGGAAAACATAACGGTTTCTAATCCCTTTGTCTAAATTTGCTATTCTTAAATCAATTACTTCATTCCAATTCACCTATAATCATATTTTTGAAATGAAATATTCTGTAGATAAACAAGAAAAATATGCCATTTTTTCGTTGCATGACGAAAATTTAAATTCACTCCTTGCCCCTTCCCTTAAAGCGCAATTTAGCTTTATGTGTGATGAAGGTATTCCTAATCTTATTATCGACATGGCTGATGTTAAATATGTAGATTCATCGGGATTGAGCGCCATATTACTCGGTCATCAACTTTGGAATGATACAGATGGTTGCTTCATCTTGACAAATTTAAACACGGGTTATGTGAAAAAATTGATAGAAATAGCGAAATTAGATGGTTTTCTGACCATTATCCCCACTATTGAGGAAAGTAAAGAATATGTCTTAATGGAAGAAATAGAACGAGAATTAAACGGCGAAACAGAGCTTTAAGGTTTGTTTCTTTAAAATTTAATTTTGATAAATACCCCCCAGTAAAAAAGCGAAGGACACTGTTACAATTCATCTTGTACATCAGTCTTTCGCTTTTTTTTAGGGTCAAAGCTGCTTCATATGTCTTATTTGAAAAGTTTTTAACAGGATGTAAAATGATAATCTCATTATCAACGTTTTGGTGAACGTCTTCTATCACGACGATAAATTTAAAAAATCGTTCATAAATAAAATTTAACCATGTCAAGCACTTTTATAAAAAAATTATTCTTCATTTTTCTTCCCTTCTTTTTTCTCGGCTTTATTCTCCCTAACAAAAGCAATGGTATTTTAACAATTTTTATTAAAGGTATGGATACCCCCGTTGGTTCGATACGCGTGGCTATTTACAATTCACCTGATTTGTTTTTAGAGAAAAATAGCTATGTGTTCACTCAAAACAAACCCGTTGGCAATAATAAATCGCTTCGTTTTGATTTTAATATGCCCTACGGCAGTTATGCAGTCAGTTGTTATCATGATATTAATGACAGCCACAACCTTGACAAAAACTATATGGGTATCCCCGTTGAGCCTTATGCTTTGTCGAACAATGTCAATATCAAATGGAGGCGACCCACTTTCGACGAAACAAAAATCGCTTTTTATGTACCTGCACAAACAATTTACCTAGAGGTAAAACGCTGGAAAGACCGATGATAAAAATAGAAGCCTTGACGATACACCTTCCGAAATAAATATGAATACAGAAGTCTTAGATGCTCATTTTTATATGAATATTATCCAATTTTTGCAATGAATAAAAGTGATAAATCATACAGCTTCAATACCGGACAATTTAGAATTTATGACTTTTACTTGATTCATGTGTTTGCCTCGCACAAAGGTCAATTGCGAAATTGCAGGTAAGAAATGATAAAACTTTTCCTGTTTTACGGCGTTCAAAAGGGAGTTAATCAGATTTACGATTGACTGCCTTTTGTATTTCTGTTTTCTAAATGTAATTTTGCATTTTATAAAAACATCGTTCATCACATATCCATGTTTTCAGACCATATAAAAAGATGAAAAAAATTCTCAATATTATTCTTGCCTTCATATCTTTTACGGGGATGAACCAAGCCCAAATTCTCAATCCAGTCAAATGGTCGTTTGAATCAAAAAAAATCAGTGATTCAGAATACGACCTCATCGCTACCGCAAAATTGGATAAAGGTTGGTTCATATATTCTCAATTTCTCGTAGGCGACGGTCCCGTTCCCACTGCTTTGACTTTCAAACCGACCCCTCAGTATCAACTTGTTGGCAAAGCGGCAGAAGTCAGTGACCATAAAAAATCGGGCTTCGATAAAATATTTGAGATGAATATCACGAAGTTTTCGGACGAAGTGAAATTCATACAACGCATCAAAATCACGGGTTCAACCGACATAAAAGGCTCCGCCGAATGGCAAACTTGCGACGATGAAAAATGCCTGCCACCCAATCAGCAAGATTTTTTATATCGTATAAACATGTCTGCAAATACAAACGGTGGTGGGGCATCTGTACCTACCCCCTCAGTATCCAACCCCTCACAAGTCTTACCAACAGCTGTCCCAGCAAAAGAACCGACTAATACAAGTTCTACTTCGGCTTCCTTACCGCCCGCAAATGGCATTCTAAAACCCGTAAAATGGACTTTTGAAACAAAAAAAAATACTGAAACCGAGTATAGCCTCATTTTCAAGGCAACCTTGGACAAAGATTGGCACATCTATTCTCAATTTTTGAATGGTGATGGTCCAATTCCGACAAGTTTTAAATTGGATAAAAACGATAATATTGAATTAATTGGCAAAGTAAAAGAGGAAAGCCCCAAACGCCGTCAACATAAAGAACCCGTTTTTAACAATATGACGGTCGTTGATTTCTCTGAATCAGCAACGTTCACCCAAATTATAAAGGTCAAGGACAGCACAAAACCCATCAACGGTTCGCTTGAATTTCAAGTCTGCAACAACGAAATGTGTTTGCCCCCAACCGAAATTAAATACACTTTCAATATCGCACAAGGCATTGGAAATGAACAAGTTGATGGAATAATAATTGACACATCCAAGCAACTAACGCACAGCAATATTCTAACAGAACCCAGCCAGTTCAGTTTCGACAAAACCAACGAAACGAATGACTGCACATCAATCGGTGTCAAAGCAGATGAAACACAATCGAGTTTGTGGTGGATTTTTGCATTGGGCTTCGGCGGCGGTTTGCTCGCTTTGTTGACTCCTTGCGTTTTCCCGATGATACCTCTCACAGTTAGTTTTTTTACAAAAGGCTCAAAAGACCGCGCCACGGGCATCCGAAATGCCTTATTATATTCAGCCAGCATCATTGTTTTGTATGTCTCAATGGGCTTGCTCATTACCACAATTTTCGGGTCTGATGCGCTGAATCGTTTGTCAACCAACCCATGGGTAAACATCGGTTTTGGTGTCCTTTTTCTTGTTTTTGCGGTTTCTTTCTTTGGTTATTTTGAAATTACACTTCCTTCAAGTTGGACAAATAAAGCGGACAGTGCTTCCAATAAAGGTGGCGTAGTGGGCATTTTCTTTATGGCATTCACCCTCGCCCTCGTTTCCTTTAGCTGCACAGGTCCGATTATCGGCACTTTATTGGTTCAGACAGCTACCTCAACAGGTTTTTCAGCAGGACCAGCCATTGGCATGTTGGGTTTTGCTACGGCTTTGGCTTTGCCGTTTGGTTTGTTCGCATTGTTTCCTGCGTGGTTGCAATCTTTGCCAAAATCGGGCAGTTGGATGGACGATGTGAAAGTGACTTTGGGCTTTGTCGAAATAGCATTGGCTTTCAAGTTTTTGTCCAATGCAGACCTTATCAAAGGTTGGAAATATTTACCTTACGAAGCTTTTTTAGCCATTTGGATTGCCTGCGCCTTGGGTTTAGCACTCTATCATGCAGGTATTTTAAAGTTTAAAAATGGTGGAAAGAAACAATTTTCAGTCCCTCGCGGTGTTATTGTTGTCGCATCGTTAGCAATAGCCGCTTACCTTGGTTTAGGTTTTCGCTACAATGCGACGACTGAAACCTTCAAAACCCCAGAAATGGGCAGCGGTATTTTGCCACCTGCGGGTTACAGCTATATTTATCCACAAAAATGCCCTTTGAATTTGCCTTGTTTTCATGACCTCAATGAAGGTTTGGCAGAAGCCAAAAGGCAAAACAAACCTATTCTACTTGATTTCACAGGTTGGAACTGTGCCAATTGTCGTAAAATGGAAGAAAATGTGTGGAATAAACCAGGCGTGATGGAACTCATCCGCGACAAATACGTCTTAATTTCTCTTTATACCGACGATAAAAATGATTTAAAAGCACCTTACGCGCCTTATAGCTCAAAATTTGACGGAAAGCTAAAAGATACTGAGGGGGAGATGTGGACGGATTTGGAAGCCACTTTTTTTAACAAAAACTCGCAACCTTTTTATGTTTTGGTTTCACCCGATTTGAAAGTATTGAATGCGCCAACAGCGTATACGCCAGATATTGATGCCTACAAAGCCTTTTTGCAATGTGGTTTAAATCAGTTTAATAACGTTAAAACATCTTTAGGACAGAACTAAAATGCTCAATTTTTGTACAAAAACCCACTTGATAGCGACAATCAAGTGGGTTTTTGCTTTTTATACTGAGGGGGGTAAAATATATGGTTGAAATCAATTTGTGTTTAAAACTTTATTTTTTCAACAAATTGATTAAAAAATTACCCGACAAATAGAATAGATTCTACCTTTGTTTCAATTTTGTAAACATCATTCTGGAAACTAATAAAACAATACAATGCCTGACCAACATAATAATCAAAAAGATGTAAATAACCCTCACGACAAGTTTTTTAAATCAGCTTTTGGCATTACAGCGGTTGTCGAGCCTTTTTTACATCAATTTGTGCCAAAAAACATACTTGAAACACTCGACTTGAATACTTTGAAATTAGAATCCACCTCATATATAACTGATGAATTGTCAGAGTATTATGCTGATTTAGTTTGGAGTTGCCAATCTAATAATCATCGTCATAAAACAGAGATTGCATTCTTATTTGAGCATAAAAGTTACAAGCCTTCACACCCACATTTTCAGTTGATTGACTACAAAAGGAATTCATGGAAACAAAAGCTTGCCATCAATCAAAAGCCTGTACCCATGATTCCCATCATTTTTTATCATGGTCAAGTCAAATGGGTTGTCGAGCCATTTGACAGCTATTTTGGCGATGTTGAGCCTGAATTATTGCGCTTTATGCCTTGTTTCGACTATTTATTGGTCAATATGCAGGACTATCCTGATGAATTGATAAAGACATTTCAATCCGTTTTGCTCCAAAAAGCATTATTGTCTTTTAAGCATCATTTGGATACAAACTATCTTAAAACCCATATCGTTGAAATTTTGTTTAGTGGATATGATGACATAAAAAATGAAAATATCCGTTCATTTATTCGTATTTTAAGTGTATATTTGTCAACAGTTACGGGGATGACGCGTCAAACTATAATTGCAGAAGCAAATAGATTTAATAACAATCAAAAATTTGAAACAATGGATATTATTGAAGAATTGCTTGAAGAAGGTAAAAAAATGGCTATTTATCAGTCATGGCAACGTGGCAATAGCATTGAATTACTATCGGACGTATTCGGTTTGTCTGTTAAAGAAATTCAGTTGATTATCTCAGAAATAACTAATCAACTGGAAAACAACAGCAACTAAACATATCTTTTGAGTATTAAAAAAGACACCGAATCATTCCGTCGAATTCTGTGTCTTTTATGAGTATGATTAACAAATTAAATACTCGTTCTTACCTAAAATTCAAATTCTTAGTCAACTCGCCCGTTTTCAACAAATCCGTGGATTGGTCATTGAGTTTTATCCCTTTAATTGTCGTTTTATAACGTGAAGTAAAAAGCCCAAGACCGTTTTCAATATTAGTAAAAATCGGTATTGCTTGAGAACCTGTAATCCCAATATTGGCAATGCCTACATTCACAAAGTCAATCAACTCCTGTCCACCTGCTGTCACTTCAATATCAAAATCTTTAAAATAACGGGTTGTATTGGCATTGACGGGTAGATTATTGCCTAAAAAAGCATAAAAATCCTTAGCATTTCGACGGAAAGATGTCTGAATGTCTGTTCCACGACGCGGCGAACCACTTGCCAAAAGCCACTCCGCTTTTTTAGCCGTCCGCACTGAACCGATAACTTCATCATAGTTCATAATGACTTTAACATCATAAAATTTAGCAGTTATTTCGGTTGTTTCAATACTGACATTAAACGTATTGTCATATGTCAAAAACAACGAAGCTCCTGCTTGAGGTGCGAAAATATTGTAAGTGCCAATCACCTTTGTCGTTGCTTGTGCCAATATTTTTGTATCGCCATTGCGTTGAATCAAAATGCGCCATAGCTCATCTGCTTGCAGGGCAAGGTTGGCATTTTTTATTTTATAGAGATAATTAGGGGCTGTCGCAAACACACCTTCGTCGCGGCGATATCCCTCATTATTGCCATTAACACGCGTCAAAACAAATCGCTCGTTGTTTGAAACACGCACCAAAATCACTGTTATGTTTGAATAATAAAGCGAATCTGCCACTTTTGCTAACTCCGAAGCAGGCTTTTTCGAATCGACAAAGGCGTGTTCTACGCGTATATATGTCGCCGTATCGTTGAGCGACAAAAAGCCATACACGATGGGTGTTTCTTTGCCGCTTTCGATGAGGTTCAGTTCATCGTTGCAAGCCGTGTTAAAAAGAATAAAAAGAAGGGCAAAAAATGTCCCTTTTAGTGTCGTTTGAATATTTTTCATGCCGTAAAATTAATAAGATTTTGAGATAGTAAAATAGGAAGTCGCAGTATTCCTCGTTATTCGCCCAATAACCATCTATTTCGACCAGAGGTTGATTCAAAGAGAAAGGGTCTAAAACCAATTGATTTCAGACCCCCCTTCAGTATTTATAGTGCATTTCGAATATTTTTTATAAAACAACCCTCCCAAAAATTTATTTTTCAATGCGAATTTCTTGAATAATTGGCTTGTCACCAACAGATTTGTAATAAAGATATACGCGATAATTACCAGTAGCAGAACTCAAATCACCAATCGTGTAGTGCGAAGCAGAACCTTTGGAAGAACCTTGATGAACCGCATTGAACGCACGCGGCTTGTTCTTAGCAAAAAAGTCAGTCAAAACTGTGGTTGCTTGAGCCTTGGAATATACGTTTTGAATTGCCAAAATGGTCAATTCAACCGTATTATCAAGATAATTACCCAACGTTGCGGTATCTCCTTCACTCAATGCCTTCGTCACTGAAGCCATATTCGGCTGTTCGACAGCAAGAGGCATTAAAAGGGCAAAAATTACGATTAAGGTTTTCATATTATTATTTAATTTTCAAATTTGTTTAAAATACTGCGTTTTAAAAGTTCGTAAAATTACAGCAAAAATTGTGTTTTTTCCAAAAACAAAAACATACAGTTAGAAGGCAATCGTTAAAATAAAGGATAAATTATTTTTTAATCTATTGATTTACAACGATTTAATTTTAAATTTGTTGCTTTCAACAAAATTTTTTAATACCTTCTAAATCAATTTACAGTATAGAGACGTCCTTTTATTTTAAACGTAACGGCTCAACCTAGTTAAACTCTTGTTAATTCATAAATGATAATAAAGCATCCTATTGTTATTTATGCTGCAAATGTTTTGCCTACTTTTACTGATTAAAATAACAAAATGAAAAAAGTCTTAACCAACTTAACCTTTTGGGTGCTTACTGCCATAACGCTGGGTGCTTTTTTAGGCGCATATATGCCTGATACCGCCGTTGAAATGAAATTTTTAGGCGATAGATTTATTGAACTGGTCAAATTATTCATCAATCCCATCATCTTTTTGACCATTACTTTGGGTATTGCCGCTATGGGCGACCTCAAAAAAGTAGGCAAAACAGGCGGAAAAGCTTTAATTTACTTTGAAGTTGTCACCACTTTGGCACTCCTTGTGGGTATCATGGTCGCTTTCATTATTCAACCTGGTGCCAGTGTTGACACCTCCAAAGCTGTTGGTGCAGACGTAACAAAATTTACAAAAACGGCAGAAACATTCAGTTGGTGGCAGTTTTTTAAGGATAATTTTACGCTGCAAGTGCTACTCTTTTCACTCATTTTAGGCAGTGTTTTGAGTAAATACAAGCAAAAAAAGATGATTTTAGACCCCCTCAGTAAAATCTCAACTTATGTGTTCAAAGCCCTCCATGTTGTCATGTACCTCGCTCCTATCGGTGCTTTTGGCGGTATGGCTTATACAGTCGGCAAATTCGGTGTTGGCGCGCTCTTCTCTCTCGCAAAATTGATGGGAACGGTTTATACGACGATGGGCATTTTTGTTTTCCTTGTTTTGGGTCTGATTTTGAGAATGTACAAAATCAAAATTTGGGATTTTTTAAAATATATCAAAGAAGAACTGCTCATCGTGCTCGGCACATCAAGTTCAGAGGCTGCCCTACCCGCTTTGATGGAAAAATTGGAGCGCATGGGTTGTTCTAAACCTGTCGTAGGTCTCGTCGTTCCAGCAGGTTATTCGTTCAACCTCGACGGCACGACCATTTACCTATCCATGGCAACCATTTTTTTGGCGCAAGCCTACGGCGTTCACCTCAGTTGGGAACAAATTCTAACGATTATCGGCATTTTGATGGTCACATCGAAAGGCGCGGCGGGTGTCACGGGCAGTGGTTTCGTTGTTTTGGCTTCTACCCTTCAAGCCGTTCATGTTATTCCGTTGGAAGGTTTGGCGTTGCTTTTGGGCGTTGACCGCTTTATGTCTGAAGCCCGCGCCATCACCAATTTTATCGGCAATGGCGTTGCAACGGTTTGGCTGTCCAACAATGAAAAAGAATTTGACCGCAAAAAAATGGTAAAAGCGTTTTTTGAAGAAGAAGAGGAAGAGTTTTATAATGCGTAATCACTTCAATATAAGCAATTAAGACAATAATACAGGTGCATTACGCACACATTTCTAAGCATGAGTCAAAATAAAATGAGGGTCAATATTCAATTCTAAATATAGGCGTTTCGCTAAATCCATATTGACCTTTCTTTTACCATTCATAACCTCTGAAATACGATTTTCAGTAATGTGCAATACTTTTGCCAAGTCTTTTTGTTTTAGCCGCCGTTCAAACATTTTCAATTCCAACATTTCAATAATGTTTTTGGGTTTGAAAGGCAATGGATAATGTACCGCTTCGTATTCTTCAATAAGAGAAGTCATACGCGCCAGTTCTTCATCCTCTTCAGATGTTAAATTGTCAAACCCTTTTTGCAAAAATGGTTCAATCGTAGCAAGAGCCGCTTGATATTCTGATTCGTTAGAAATTGATTGGATTGTCATGCTTTTATTGATTATTGTATATTTTAATAATAGCTGTTTTCTTTGATGAAAAGAGTAGTTTGAAAGGTTTTATTAATGTATTTCAATTCCAAAGTGGTGCGGTTAAAAGCACTTACTCTAAAATAGTTTATTTAGAATTCTATGCTTAAAATCGCTCTTTTATAGTAGAATATTGTTTTGTTAAAGCTATTTTAATTGCAATTTTTCTTCGATTCTCGTTTAGTTTCAATTCCAAAGTGGTGCGGTTAAATCCAAAAAAAAGTAGGTAATTGTTAGTCACCCACTTTTGTAGATAATATTTTTTTAAATTTAAATTGTCTTACAATCAATAGCATCATATTCGCTGTGCGTTCCTATAAAACGAACATACAGTGTACGACGATTGAAGTGAATTAGAGCAACTAACCTATATTTGTTACCTTTTATGTTGAATACATATCTGTCATTTCCAACATAATCCACAGAATTAAAAGTCCTTTTTATATCTTGAAAATTAGACCAGCTACTTTTATTTGTTTTTCTATACCAATCATCAATAGCTTCTTCTGTTCCACTATGTTCATCAGCAAAATCATATAATTTCTTTCTAGTAATTATAACCATGATTTTAGATTTTCTAATTTATTAATGAATTCTAAATTACATTTTCCAATACAAATAAAGAATAAGTTACGAACACTTATCTCTATCTAGATTAATAAACCTTCAAACAGCCTTTTCAATGAACTTTGGAAGCAAAGATATGTATAAAAATTCCACAATTCCAAATTTATTTCCACAATTTAATATTTTTTAAAAATAAAAAAAGTCACTCCCGCATTAAGTACGAAAATGACTTTTTTTATTTTACTATATGCCCAGTAAATTAAGGGCTTTTCAATATCAATGATGCGCCGCCTTGTATTTCTTCACCGCTTCCGTCAATTTTGGCACAATTTCAAACAAATCGCCAACCACGCCATAATCTGCCGCTTTGAAGAACGGTGCTTCGGGATCTTTGTTAATAACAACGATAACTCGGCTGCTGTTAACGCCCGCTAAATGCTGAATTGCTCCTGAAATACCGATAGCGATATATAAATTTGGACGAATCGCAACGCCTGTTTGTCCCACATGCTCGTGGTGTGGTCGCCAATCGGCATCAGCGACAGGACGGCTGCACGCGGTTGTCGCACCCAACGTTGTTGCCAGATCCTCAACAATGCCCCAATTTGATGGGTCTTTCAAGCCTCGACCTGCCGAAACCACCAATTCTGCTTCGGGCAAAGGCACAATGCCTTCAACTGTTTTAACAGATTTGACGCGCACACGCCCTGCTGGAGCTGAAATACTGAGGGGGGTAACGGCAACATCGCTACCCGATTTTTCGGGTGGAATCGCATTGCCCATCAATGAAATCACTTTATTTTCTCCTGAAAGCGTATATTCAGCAATCGCTTTACCAGAATAAACGCCTTTTTTTACTTTGAAAACACCATCGTTTGTCGGCAATTTATTGGCACCCGATACTAAACTCGCATTGAGGCGAACGGCGACTCGACCAGCCAATGATTTGCCTGTCGAGCTATTGCTCAAAATGACAACTGTTGCGCCTGTTTGTTTCGCCACTTCTGCGATAACGGCTGCATGAACCTGTGCATCAAAATCTTTGAGACCCGCTACATTATATACTTTGGCTGCACCATAAACCCCAAGTTGTCCGCCATTTTCGACCTCTCCGATAGTCAAGGCAGTACAGTGTGTTCCCAACAAGTCAGCGACTTTTTTACCATATGTAACGGCTTCAAAAGCCGCTTTTTTGAAATGCCCTTTGGGACTTTCTGCAAATACTAAAACGTTCATTATATGATGATTTTCTTTTGTCAAAAAATTGATTTTAAATAACTTTTGCTTCTTCATGAAGGAGCCTAACCAGTTCTTCCATATCATCAGGAGCAATCATTTTTACACCACTTTTTGGCGGTGGCAATTCAAATTTTGTAACCACTGAAAGATCCGTAAATGGCTTCGGTGCCACAACAGCCAATGGTTTGCTTTTTGCTTTCATAATGCCCATCATGTTTGGAATACGTTGTTCAGCCATACCTTTTGCAGCCGAAACGACGAAAGGTGTATCTACCTCAACAACTTCGATACCGCCTTCAATATCTCGCTCAATAGTTGCTGTATTTCCAGACATATCTAATTTTGATGCATAGCTAATGAACGGTAAATCAAGATATTCGGCAACCATAGCACCAATTTCAGATCCATTGTAGTCAATGGTTTCTTTACCCGTAAATACGATGTCGTAGCCTTCCGATTTTGCATATTCTGCAATTTGGAAAGCAGTATTCATTGCACTTTTTGGCTTTAAGTCAATACGAACGGCATTCGTCGCATCAAGCGCCAAGCCTTTCCGGATAATTTGGTCATTTTCTGCATCGCCAACATTGATAAGAGTAACAGTGCCGCTTGTTGCTTTGGCGAGGTCAATCGCACGAACGAGAGCGTACCACTCATCGTAAGGGTTCATAATAAATTGAACGCCTGAGCTGTTAAATTCTGTGGCATCGGCATTAAAAGAGATTTTTGCGGTTGTATCAGGCGTTTTGGAAACGCAAACCAATATTTTCATAATTTTACTTTGATATTTATAAATTCAATATTTTTTTAATTATAATGGCAAACACGAACTTCACGAATTTCACGAATTACCGAGATTGATGTAGGCTTAATGTATAAAAATAATCCCTAAAACTGAACATTGTTTGTTTGCTAAGGTTCAACTTTCTGTTTGTGGCAGCAAATTTAATCAATTATGTTGAAGCAAGAAAACGATTTAGCGAATATTCGCTAAAAAATTTGCGTTTTACTGAGGGGGTATAAAGTACAATTTTATTTTATCTTCGCTCATCATTCGATGTGATAAATGACTTAGTGATAAGTAAATAATAAATTTTAAAATAAATAAATGTCCAGACTTGACCAATTATTTGACTTATTAAAATCGCAGCCAAACGAGCCTTTTCTTCTTTTTGCCATCGCCAAAGAGTATGAAAAAGCAGGAAATAATGATGATGCACTTGCTTTTTACTTGCAATTGAAAGAAACGACCCCTCAGTATGTGGGTACATATTACCATTTGGGCAAAATGTATGAACGTTTGGAACAACCCGAAACGGCATTTTTGACCTATAAAAAAGGGATGGAAATAGCCAAACAAGAAGGGGATATGCACGCCTATTCGGAGCTTTCAGGTGCCAAATTGAGTATTGACGATGATGATGACGATTTTTAAATAAACTATTGACAAATGACAAACCAACTAAACATCGCCCCCTCAGTAAATGAGGCAATTTTAAACAAAAAACCCGTTGTGGCTCTTGAATCTACCATTATTTCGCATGGTATGCCTTATCCACAAAATGTCGAAACAGCGTTGAAAGTAGAGGAAATGGTGCGGCAAAATGGGGCTATTCCTGCGACTATTGGTATCATCAATGGCGTAATGACTGCGGGTTTGACGATTGATGACATAGAAATATTGGGTAAACAAGGACAGACCGTTACCAAAGTCAGTCGTCGGGATATGCCTATGATTTTAGCAAAAAAAATGAATGGCGCGACAACCGTTGCTTCCACGATGATTATTGCTCATTTGGCGGGTATCCATATTTTTGCAACGGGCGGCATCGGCGGCGTGCATCGAGGTGCAGGATTGACTTTTGATATTTCTGCTGATTTACAGGAATTGAAGCAGACAAGCGTGGCCGTTGTGTGTGCCGGCGCAAAGTCTATACTCGATATTGGATTAACTTTGGAATATCTTGAAACGCATGGTGTCCCTGTTATTGGCTACAAAACAGACCATTTTCCTGCCTTTTTTACGCAAAAAAGCGGTTTTGGCGTGGATTGTCGCGTTGATACTGAGGGGGCATTGGCAGAAATGTTGCACATAAAATGGTCTATTCCTTTGCACGGCGGCGTTGTGGTGGCGAACCCCGTACCGCTTGAATTTGAAGCCAATCCACACATTATTGAAGAAGCAATTGATAAAGCGTTAGATAAAGCACATCAACGAGGTATCAAAGGCAAAGACATTACGCCGTTTTTATTGAGTGAAATTGAGCGACGTACAGAAGGGTTGAGTTTGAAAACCAATATCCAATTGGTGTTAAATAATGCGGCTTTAGCGGCACGGGTAGCTAAGGCTTATTGCGAGATTGAGTGACCTTCGTTTGATAATAATGAGCTTTGATACATCTTTGCTTTTTATTTATCAAATTAAGAAAACCTCTCCTATAAATAAATCGTAATTAACATTGAACAATATATTTATTCATTCTCAATAAATATTTTCAAATGAAATATCAACTACTCTGCCTTATCCTTACAGTATCGGCAAACCTATTTGCCCAAACGACTGTCACTTTTACGCCGACAAAAGACAATACAATTTATGAAATAGGGAACACTGTCAGCAATGGTGCAGGTGCAAGCCTTTTTGCTGGTAAAGATAACAATGGTCGAAGGCACAGAGGCTTGCTGCAATTCAACCTTTCGAGTATTCCTGCTAATGCAACTATTACAAATGTTACATTACAAATGAATGTGAACAAAACGAGGGCGAGTGTTTCTGATGTTCATTCCTTGCAAAAGGTCAGTGCCAATTGGGGTGAAGGTACATCGAGTGGTACAGGTGCGGGCGGCGCAGCAACGGCAAATGACGCAACATGGTCAGACCGTTTTTTTGGTGTTTCAACATGGTCAAGTTTAGGAGGTGATTTCAGTGGAACAATTAGTAGTTCAATGTCTATTGGTTCAGTTGGTTCTTATACTTTTCCAAATACTATGCAATTAATAGCCGATGTGCAAAATTGGATAACGATGCCAGCGACTAACTTTGGTTGAATTATTATTGGTAACGAATCGAGTAACCAAACAGCGCGAGCGTTTGATTCTCGTGAAACTTCAATCACGACTAATCGTCCCACTTTAAGTGTCACATATACAGCAACAATACCTGTAGAACTGATTGATTTTCAAGGATTTGCTAAAAACAATAGCGTACAACTCTCGTGGGTCACAGCGAGTGAAACCAATAGTAGTTATTTTGATGTGGAAGTAAAAAAGCCTACAATGACTCCACATACTGAGGGGGGGGATTTTCAAAAAATTAGCACACTAAAAGCGGCTGGTTCATCGGCAGACAAGCGTCATTATTCGTTTGCCCATACGTGTCCATTTTCTGGTATCTGTCAATATCGTCTGAAACAAGTAGATTTTGATGGCAAAGTGCATTATTCCAAAATCATCAGTATTGAAATTGAAGGAAAAGAAAAAATAAATTTGTCTGTCTATCCCAATCCCGCAACAGACAAAATATTTATTGAGCCAATCGGAAATATCTCTTCGCTCAACATTATGGATGCAATGGGTCACATGGTTCGAGTCGTGTCCACTCAATCCAGCGTCGTCGATATTTCAGATTTGTCAGCGGGTATTTATTTCATAAAAGCTCAAAAGGAAGGACAAGTTTATTTCCAAAAATTTGTAAAAAAATGAGCAAAATCGAAGCCTATCCCAACTGATGGCAGTTTGAGGATGCATTGTAAATTGTTTCGAAACAGCCTCATACTGAGGGGTGTAAGTTTGAAAACCGATAGTCAATTGGTTTTGAATAATGTGGCTTTGGCGGTGCTTATTGCAAAGGCTTATTGTGAAATTGACTAATTGACTATTTATTTTTACCTACCTATTCAGTATTTTCAATTTCAATTTTAGCTATTTCTTTAAAAAATGCTTATTTTTGGGCATAAATTTGATTAAATATGAAGCAAATCACATTGAAAATCAAGGACTCATATTATGCACTGTTTATCCAATTTTTAAAAAGTTTAACTTATGTAGAAATTGAGAAATCAGATGCTATTTCTATTCAACCTGATGAACGGAAGCCCGATGAACTCCAAAAAATGATAGAGTATATCCTTTCTTATCAAAACGATAAACCCTCGTTTGGTGACGCTGCTGAATGGCAACAAGCTGAAAGAAGTGACCGTGAATTACCTTTTGAATTATGAAATTACTTGATTCTAACATCATTATTTATTCCTATCAATCAAATTTCGAGTATTTAAAGCCATTGGTACTTGACTCCGACAATGCTGTTTCGGCTATTTCAAAGTTAGAAATTTTAGGATTTCATGGTATTTCGATAGGTGAAGAGACCTATTGCCAATATGTCATTGAAATTCTAAAAAATATCCCTATTGATGATAATATTTTAACAAAAGCTATTGAATTACGGAAGATTTATAAAATGAAATTAGGCGATAGCATTATAGCGGCTACTGCTTTGTTAGAGAAGAGAGTCCTTTATACCCGAAATCTTAATGATTTTACATCAATCCCTAATCTTATCGTGGTGAATCCAATCATTTAAGGATTAAACCCTTTCATATTTTTGAAAAAGACTTATAAAAAAAGTTCCACAAAACAAAAACAGGGCGATACCCTTTAAAAGGCTCGCCCCGTTGGAAAACTATCGCAAAAAGAATAATTTATTTGAATTCCTAATTCCTAATTAATATACCCCCTCAGTATCAGCGACTAAAACAGGCTTTTGTTTGTCGTTTTCATCGTCGTTTTTATTTGGATTGTAATTTTTAAATATCGTCATTTTAGTCCATTCGCTCAAATACAGCATGGCTGGTACAAGGACGAGCGTTAAGAAAGTAGCGAAAATCAACCCGTAAATCATTGTCCAACTGAGGGGTCCCCAAAAGGCTACGCTGTCGCCGCCAAAGTGAATGTGCGGATTGAGCTCTGTGAATAGTGTGACAAAATTGATATTCATACCGATTGCCAAAGGAATAAGTCCAGATGTGGTTGCCGCAGCGGTCAACAAAACAGGCGTCATACGTGTGCGACCCGACTCGATGATGGCTTCTTTGAGCGGAACGCCTTGTTTGAGCAGTATTTCCGTGAATTCGACCAATAAAATACCATTTCTGACCACAATACCCGCCAAAGCAATCACACCAATACCCGTCATGACAATCGCAATATCCATTCCCGTAATCACAAAACCAAGCAAAACTCCGATGATTGAGAAGATGATTTCGGACAAAATGATAATCATTTTGGATATTGAATTGAACTGAATCACTAATATTAAAATAATCAAACCTATACTTGCCATCATTGCCCAACCGAGGAAAGAGGTCGTTTCGGCTTGTTGTTCTTTTTCACCACCAAATTTGATTTCAACTTCTGGGGGTGCTTTGAATTTAGCAGCGGCGGCTTCCACTTGTGCCACAACTTGATTAGGATTGAAATCCGACAAAACATTGGAAGAAATCGTGACGACGCGCTTTTGATTTTTGCGTTTGATGCCGCCCAAAGTATTGCCATAACTCAAACTTGCTAAGGCATTAAGCGGTACAGAGCGCAATTGTCCTTGCATGACCATATCGCGATAAATAATTTTTTGCCCTAAGAGTGTATTGACATTATCACGTTGGTCTTCTTTAAAACGCAAGTTGACTGGAAAATCTTCGTCAGGCGTTTTGAACTTTGTAATTTCTTTACCAAACAATGAAGTCCGCATATCCATACCGATTTGAGCCGTTGAAACGCCTTCACGCATAGCTCTATCGCGGTCGATATTGACCGTTACTTCAGGTTTTGTGATGTTCAAATCCGATTTTAACTCCTCGACACCTGCAATTTGTAGCGAATCGAGGTAGCGTTTCAAGCCTTGTGAAGCCTTCGCCAACTCTCTGTAGTCCTCTCCTGAAATTTCAATCGAAATCGGCTTTTCGGTGGGCGGACCGCCTGCTTCTTGTTCCACCACAATTTCTGCACCTGGCACACCTTTGACCGCGTCTCGAATTTGTTTCAAAACTGCACTTGTTGATATGCCGCCACGTTCAGCAAATGGCACAAAAGCTACGGTAACTTTGCCGAGATTTGAATTAGTCGAAAGGTCAAAACTTTGCGGGTCTCCTGCACCAACAGCTACGTTTGCAATGACAGACGAGACAACAGGATTGTTCTCACCCAAAATACCCATAATGCGTTTTTCAACGTCTTGCGTTACTTTATCGGTGTATTTTGTATCCGTTCCAACTGGTAGTTTTATATATGTAAAGGCAAAATTTGGTTGAGCTGCTGGAAAAAACACAACGTTGGGCTTTGCAATACCGACCAAAATGAAGCTGACAAACAACAAAACAACTGTCGCTAAAAGTACGCCCAAGGCGCGCCATTTCGATTTCAAAATAGCCGTTACGATATTGGCATAAGCGTCTTGCACTTTGGGCCAAGCCTTTTTTTGGAACGCTTCTGATGCATCGTTCAACACAAATTTGTTTAACAAATACAAAAAGAAAAACGTCAATGTCAAATTGCCAACACCAAAATTAATCAAATAACCAACGACAGTCATGCCTAAGAAAACAAGGCAAGTAATGTAAAAACCGCGCGTCGCTTTCTTTTGTTTGCCCTCTGGATGTGGCTTCATAAAATCAACCGCAAAAACAGGATTGATGATATAAGCGACTATTAATGAGGCAAAAAGCGTCACAATCATCGTTACGGGCAAATAAAACATGAATTTACCAATCGTTCCCTGCCAAAATGCCAACGGAAAGAACGGCGCAAGCGTCGTCAATGTACCCGACAAAACGGGTAAAAAGACTTCACCCGCTGCCAATTTTGCCGCTTTTTTGATGGGCACTTTGCCATTTGCAAAAATACGATGCGTATTTTCAATAACCACAATCGCATCGTCCACCACAATACCGAGCGCAAGCAGGAAAGAGAACAAAACAATCATATTCAATGAAAATGTCTTATACCCCAAAAAGCCTGTAAACAAGGTCGGTTCGAACAAAAACGCAATAGCCATGGATAACGGCACAGACAAAGCCACAAACAAGGCGTTGACTGTTCCCATGAAGAACAATAATATAAATGTTACAAGGATAAAACCAATGATAATCGTATTAATAAGGTCATCGAGCGTTACGCGCGTTGTTATTGATTGGTCGCCTGTGATACCAATTTGTAGCTCTTTCGGAAAAGTCGTTTGCTTCAATTCATCACAAATGCGCTTGATTTCGTCACTCGCAATGATGAGATTTTCACCGCCACGCTTAATCACATTGAGTGAAATCACGTTTTTACCATTGAATCGTGCATAACTTTTTGGCTCTTCATAAGTATCTTTTACTTCGGCAATGTCTTTTAATCTCACAATCGCGCCATTACCACCCCTCAGTACAATCTCTTGTATTTGGCGTGGATTCGTGAATTGACCCGAAATAGACATATTGCGTTTGACATTGTTCATGTCCACATTACCACCCGAAATGGTCATATTCTCACTGGCTACTGCCCGTTCTATGTCTGTCAATGTCAACACATTTGCCGACATTTTGTACATGTCCACGTTGATTTGGATTTCTCTATCCAATGCACCAACCACGTCCACGCGGCTGATTTGTTTCATACCTTCCACGCGGTCTTTCACAATATCGGCGTAGTATTTCAACCTATCAAGGCTTAAATCACCCGAAACGTGCACGTTCATAATCGGCACTTGCGAAATATCTATATCTATAACTGTAGGCTTATCAGGCAAATCGGACGGTAATTTGGCTTTGTCCACTGCATCCTTGACCCGTTGTTTGGCAAGTTGAACGTCTTCCGTTGTGCTAAATTCACACATAACAGACGAAAAGTTCTCAACCGAGTTAGAGGTCACTTTTTTAATGCCCGGAATGGCTTTCACCTGTTTTTCAATTTCTTTTGAAACCAAGGACTCTATATTCTCAGGCGACGTACCCGGATAAATCGTATTCACCATAATTTGTGGAAACACGACCTCGGGAAACTGCTCCTTGGGAATATTGATATACGCCATTGTTCCCGCAATCATCAGGAATAAAGTCAAAAGATAGATAGACGTTTTGTTGTCAATAGACCAACTCGAAGGTTTAAATTCTTTTATTTTGTCAAGCATGACTGTATATTTTGATGGCGCAAACTGCGCCATTGTTTTACAAAAATTGGCGAAAATACTGAGGGGGTCGTTTTGAGTTTTGCGATAAACACAGTTAAAAGTGGCTTTTTCATTAATTAACAGCTACTTTATCGCCGTTATTCAAGTCTTGATAACCCACGACGACTAATTTGTCACCTGCTTTCAAGCCTGTCAATACTTCACAATTTGCGCCATATTGTTGTCCAATTTTGATATCAATACGTTTGGCATAACCGCCTTCTTCTACCAATACAAAGTCTTGATTTGACAAGTCTTTTTGTATCAAATTGATAGGAATAACCATCGCTTTCGGATTAAAATAGTTAACAACCTTTACCACAGTTGCCATATTGGGCAACAAACCCGGCTCATTTGACCGAATCGGAATTTCTACTTTGACTGTCCGATTAGCTGGATTAACCCCCGCGCCGATATAGCTGATTTTTGATGAAATCTCTTTTTGTATGTCGGTAAATTGAACCATAACGCTGTTACCAACACGCAATTTGCCCACATACGTTTCAGGTGCATCCACGCGAACTTTCAGTTTCGAGAAATTCACAATCTTAGCCAAAGGCATTCCTGGGGCAGCACCCGAACCAATTTTCATAGGCACATCATCCACAACACCTGAAATAGGGGCTTTGATTTGGTACATGTCGCGGCTTTTTTGGAGCGTTGCCATGCTTTTTTCTAAGGCTTCTTTATTGTTTTTAGCAGAAAGGTACTGTACTTCCGAGCCGATATTTTGCTTCCAAAGCGTTTCTTGTTTCGTAAAGAGTTCATTTGCCAACTCCCAACGTTTTTTGATTTCATCCATTTGGTTTTGCATCAAGTCGTTGTCAATTTCTGCCACGACCTGCCCTGCCGAAACACGGTCGCCAACTTTGATATAAACTTTTGTAATCGAGCCCGGCACTTTTGCATTCACAAAGACCTCGTCTTCTGCAACAACAGCACCTTGTAATTCAATAAAATTACTGAATACTGAGGGGGTGACAGGTATCGTGGAAATGTATTTTATCTTCTCTTTTTTAGTCGTGTCCGACGCACCAACTTCTTTTTCAAGCGCAGAGATTTGTGCTGCCAAATCTGCTTGCTTAACTTTAAGGTCAGCGAGTTGCGTTTTTTTGTCGCCGCCTTTTCCACCACAGGCTACAAAAAAAGCGGTTATGATAAGGAGTGAAAGTATTTTTTTCATAAAAAAATGTATTTTATATATCGTTGATAATGAATTTATTAAATAGGTAACTTCTCAAAAATACTGAGGGGGAGTTACGTTTAGGAAACTTTTAAAGTTTCCTAAACGTCGTATCAGCCATCATTTCCCCAATGCTTTTTGCAGACCTTTTTGAGCCGACAATAAGTCAAATTGGGCTTGACGCACATTTTGTTGTGCTTGATACAACTGCTGTTCAGCCGTTGTAATTTCAAGACTTGAACCGATACCGTTTTTATATTTCGTTTGAGTCGTTGTATTGATCTTTTCTGCCAAAGCCTCGTTTTTCTTTTGTGATTCAAGGCGGCGTTGCGCATTTGTGTAGGCAATTCGCGCATTCAACACTTGCAAAGTCACCGCACGTTCAAAATCTGATTTTTGATATTTCAGCTGCTCCAATGCGAGTTTCGCTCGTTCAATTTTAGTTTTACGAATATTACTATCCCAAATATTAATTTTGGCGCTGAAGCCCACCACACCCGTTGGAAGCGAACTGACTGCTTTATTGAAAAAATTATCAGACTGCAAATTCTCCGTAAAACTCGCAAAACCTGCCACCGTCGGATAAGCAGTAGCGTTCTGCAATTCGACATTTAAACCGTTGAGTTGTTCAACTGTATTGAGAACCGCATATTCCGAGCGTTTTGAAAAGTCAATTTGACCCACCAAATCCTCATTTGGCGCAGGAGTCACCAACGTATTAATATTATCCGATAATTCCAGACCCTTATCCATCGGATAACCAATCACCATTTTCAAGACATTAAGTACCAAACCTTGTTGGCGGTCAATATTATCGCGCTCCGATTGCAAATTGGCAAGAGACAATTCCAAACGGTCAACATCTAACTGCTCAACAAAACCTGCTTTGTAAGTCGCTTTCACTTCTTTTAGCAGTTTTTCTAGGTTTTCAATGTTTTTGTCCAACGTTTTTAGGCTTTCTGTAATCAACAGACCGGGCAAATAAGCGTCCATCACTTGATTGCGCACTTCTGCTTGTTTTGCCGTCAATTGCACATTCGCTAATTGCCGCGCCAAACGAGACGCTTTCAGAGCCACATTATAAGAGCCACTGTAAATCAATTGCGAAGCGGTAATTCCCGCCGACAAAGTGTTTTTTTGTTGAAAACTCGTTTTTGAACCCGCGCCAGGTGCTTGTGGTTTGATAACCTCATTCGTTGAGCTGTTTTTCACATTATTACCTGACAAAATCCCTGTTACAGCAGGCGTGAAGAAATCGGGGAAAATGACTTTTGGCACAAGGTAAAAGTAGTTATAACCCAACTCGCCATTCACCTGAGGCAAACCTGTCGCTAAGTTTTCTTTGATAAGTAACTCAGCATCTCTAATACCCAATTGAGTATTTT
>JAYTUQ010000116.1:0-31024 GCA_043744455.1 Saprospiraceae bacterium
ATCGAATGGTAGTCCATCGCCGCCAAACACCCGACCGTATAAGCCCCAAGCTGCTCGACTACCCGATTTCATCATTTCGATGTGCATCGGTTTCACCAACTGGGTTTCCATATTCATGTATTCCTCCGTCATACCGTCTTTTACTTTCATGTAGTTTATCATTTGATACTTTGCAGGTGTTGTGGCTTTTGGGTCTCCTACGACATAATCAGCACCATAGTATATCGTACTTGTGGTCAGGTCACGCAACGTACCCGTCGTGTTTGCAATGGCGAGTTGTTCTTTTGTCAAGAGCTTTTCAGCACCAACCGCTAACATATTGCCCCATGGGTTTTCGAGTTTTTTCCAACCGTCAACAAGCGTTACAGTCACGTAATCGTAAGGCACACTTGCGCCAGCGGGAGACCGAACGGCATAAAGATTCCACCCTCTGATTAGCCCTTGTTTGACGCGCTCTTGATGGATGCGTTTCCAAACTTCACGTTCGGCTTTGACGTATTCGGCACTTTTGCCCGGTGTGGCTTTCATGGTTTCGACGATGAAAAAGGATTGCTCGGTGTTTTGAGCAATGACGATGAAGCTGCTCATGATGAAGGCAGCGATTAGGAAAAGACTTTTAATAGTTTTCATTGTTTTCTAAATTTAAAAGTGAAAAAAATTGGAAAGAAAGAAAAGAGACTTTAATGTCGAAAAATGTAAGTAGGGTTGGCGGAATAGATTGTTTTGAAAAATGATTTTCGGTTTGTTATACAGGTAGTGTTTGTTTTCAATGATAATACTGTAATGTAGATAATTTGACGATAAAAAGCAAGTAAGAAAGGACGAATGACGTGTTTTTCTTTCCGAAGCAAGGGAAATTTTGTCCGAAGCATTTTTTAGAGTTGAGTACTGAGGGGGTGTTTTCTGACCCCCTCAAAGCAATGTTTTATTACAAAGTCATTTTACTTTGCCCTTCATTCACCCCTTTAATAAACTTTATCAAACCCGCCATATAAACGGCTTGGTCGTCGTACAAAGCGCAATGACTGCCGTTTGGACAATATAAATAGGAGCCGTTTTGTACTTCGGAGGACATCCACTTCATGTGTTCCGGGTCCATTGTGTCGTATTTTGCACCAATGGTTAGAGTGGGAACGGTTAAATTTTTCAGTTGTTTCGTCACATCCCATTTCTCCAAATTCCCTGCGATGCCGAACTCGCTTGGTCCTTGCATGGTGACATAGAGTGATTGATTGAGTTTTGCAAACATCCGATTGATGGGGTCGGGCCATGAAGCAGCAGGTATTCGGAGAATGTGTTTTTCATAAAAATTAGGTATCAAAAGCTCCATATATCGTGGATTATTAAAATCCTTTTTTGCTTCTATGGCTCTAACCTCTGCCAATACTGAGGGGTCCATTTGTTTTGATAAAACGTTTTCGGCATACTTGCCATAGTCAGGGCAACTCGACATCATGTTGGAAATAATCAAACCTTTCATATTTTGCTGATATTTCAAAGCATATTGCATCGCTAAAATGCCGCCCCATGAATGTCCCAAAAGATAAAAATTGTCTTTCGTCAAGTTCAATGCCGTTCGTACTTGCTCCACTTCTTCAACAAAGCGCGGCAAATCCCACATCGAAGTGTCTTTCGGATTGTCTGAATTGCCACAACCCAATTGGTCGTAGTATATAAACTCAATGCTTTCGGCGGGAAAGAAGCTTTCGAGGCACTCAAATTCTTCGTGTGTACCACCTGGACCACCATTGAGCAACAAGACCTTTATTTTAGGGTTGTTACCAATGGTTTTTGTCCAAATATTGAACTTACCTTTTGGCGTTTCAATCGGAACGATTTTAATGCCGCCCGTTTTTACACCCGTTTCGGAGCTTTTAAAATAAGATTGAAGGCTGGTTTCAGTCTTGTTTTCTTGACAAGCCGTGAAAATGGTTGTAAATAATAAGGCAACAGACGTTGCAAGGAGAGAGTAGAATGGATTTTTTTTCATTGTGTAATGGATTTTAATATTGAAGTGATAAAAAGTGCTTTTATGTCATTGCGAGGAACGAAGCAACTAGGGGTGTTTAGAATAGGGAACTTCCCAAAATTTCCCTATTCTTTCCTTTATACTATAGGTTCTCTGACAAAGCGACATCAAAAACGATGAGTACACTAACATTGTCTTAAAACTAATCATTTTTAGGCTTAATCGCAGGTGTTGAAAAAGGTGGATGGACAATATCCTGCTTTGGTTGATTGCCAAGGGCTTTTAAAACTTCTTCAACGGCGCGTTCAAGTTGAGGGTCTTTGCCTTGACTCAAAGAAACGGCATCTTGACGCACCTCAATGTCGGGTGCAATGCCCACATTTTCAGCCACCCATTTATTATTGATGGGATCAAATACGGCATTGTCAGGCGCAGTTAAAGTCCCACCGTCTATTAAGGCGTAATGAACAGAAGATTTTACCAAGCCACCCCATGTTTTAGCACCAATTAAAAGACCTGCTTTTTGTTGCCGGAATACCCAAGGGAAAAAATCGCCACCTGACCCTGCTAACTCATTGACTAATAACACCTTTGGTCCCAGAATCCCTGCGGGCAAAGTAAACGTTTTACCATTTGGTACTTCATTAGTGAGCGCTGCCCTTAGTTTTCGGGTCATCAAATCCACCATATAATCATCTAAAAGTCCACCACCATTGAATCGCTCATCAATAACTGCCCCTTCCTTGTCTTGTTGGGCAAAATAATAGCGGTTGAAAGAAACAAATCCAGGTCCTCCTGTATTAGGCACCCACACATAAGCCAGTCTGCCGCCCGATAGTTTGTCAACCATACGTTTGTTGTCTTCTACCCAAGTCCGTTGACGCAGGGCATTCTCACTTCTTATCGGTTCAACGGTTTCTTTCCAATTGCCTTCAAAAACGGGTTTGTCATTGATATGCAAAATGGTTTGTTTAGAAACAGTGCCATCCAATAATTCATAGATGTCCTGATTCCCAGTCAGGTCTTTACCATTGATGCCAACGATGTAGTTGCCTTCTTTTATTTTAAATCCTGGCTGGTCAAGGGGTCCACTCAAGTCTGGATTCCAGTTTTCAGATGTGTAAATGCGTTTGATTTGCCATCTATTTTGCGTGATTTCAAAGTCAGCACCCAACAAACCAACTTGCGGTTTGTCAACTTCGGGAAAATCGCCTCCATTTACGAAGCTATGCCCCACCGATAGTTCGCCATTTACTTGATCTAAAATGTACGTTAAATCGGTTCTGTGTCTAATATAAGGCACTAAGGGCGCATAGCGTTTGTAAACGTCGTTCCAATCTCTGCCGTGCATATTGGCATCATAGAAATAATCCCTTTCATACCGCCATGCTTCTTCAAACATCTGTTTCCATTCGGCTTGTCTATCCAATTTCATTTGTAGATTGACCGCAACCGATTTCCCTTTGTCACTGGGTCCATCGGTAGCGATGACTTTCCAAGCATCACCCGTTTTCGCCAGCATGTTTTTACCATTAGATGTGACCGAAACAGCCATTGCACCGCTCAAATACTCGACAGATTTTTTGTCTTTGAGTGTAAACTTATGGATAATTACCCCAGGTCTGTTCTCAATCCCTTCTGCTATAAACACTGTTCCTTCTGTTCCTTGAAGGGTAAATTGGTAATTTTTGATGGGCATACTGAGGGGTAGTATTCTGCGGCTAATCCCTTCAAAATCAATGAGTACCATCTTGCTACTGTCTGCCGATTTCGTTTTAAGACTATCGGTATTAGCTTTTGTTTTAAGGCTATCAACCGTTACTTTTGTTTTAAGACTATCGGTCGTTACCGTTTTATCGGGTTTGGTTTCCTCTGATTTGGTGGTTTCCTCATCACTTTTGGCTTTGAAAGGGGAATCATCGGTGGCTCTCAAATTAATAACATAAGCGGCATAAACAGGTCTTGCTGTCATAGAGCTTGTATTTGCCCATCCAGAACGCAAAGCCACGTCGGTACTTGCCAAAAAATAGAGTTGTTTGTTATTCAAATCCCAAGTGGGTGAAAAAGAATCTGCGAAACTGTCTGTAATAGGCGTTGTTTTATTGTCTTTTGAAGACCAAACATAGACTTGTCTGAACATATTTGACCCCGTTTTTGCATAAGCAATCCATTTGGAATCGGGTGACCATCTCATACCAATATCATCGCGTTCTATATTTGTGCCGCCGACATCTATGGTTTGTATGTTTTTCGTTTTTAAGTTAATGACCCTAAGCCTAACTTTATTGTCAACAAAAGCAATCCATTCACCATCGGGCGACCAAACGGGATTCCAAGCCATTTTTGAGTCCCCAATACTGAGGGGGTCTGGTTTTGACAATCCATCTTGATTGGCAAGCATCAAAGCATATTCCTTTTGATTGGCATCTGAAAACCAAGCGATTTTATCGCCTTTGGGCGACCAAATCGGCGCTCTATCGGCAGCATTCGAGCTTTCGGTGATATTTCTCGGGCTACCAAACTCAACAGGCACAGTAAAAACGTCTCCTCTGGCGGATAAAATAACTCTTTTTCCATTGGGCGAGAGCGAAGCAGATTGGGCAGTTTTAGTCACATCTTCCCATTTAGTCGTAGCCCACGGAAAATCACCGCTGACTTGGATGTCGAGTTTTTTAATTGTTTTTGAAGATAGATTGTATAAAGACAAGTAGCCGTCATGTTCAAAGATAAGCGTGCCTTTATTGCCTGATAATGCTTTTACATCACTGTCTTTAAAGGTCGTTATTTGACTCAAGGCTTTTGTTTTGGTGTTAAAAGACCAAATATTGGTCGTAAAGTCTCTGTCAGACAGGAAATAGATATTATCATTGAGCCATATGGGTTGTATGTCCGCCGTTTTGTTATTCTGTATCAATTCTTCTTTTGACGTTTTTAAATCCAAAATAATCAAAGGTGTGTTTTGACCACCGCGATAACCCCGCCACTCAAAATCCCACCGCGTCATTTTATCAATGACTATTTGATTACCGTTGGGAGAATAAGCCCCATCGTAAGCCCATTGATTGCTCAACAATTGTGATACGCCTCCTTGAACAGGTATCGACCAGAGCCTATTATAAGGTCGGGGTGCTGTCTCTCGATTCGAGGCATAAAGAATCTGTTTTCCGTCATTGCTCCAACCTCTTACGATGGCACTACTCGTATGCCAAGTGAGTCTTTTCGCTTCGCCGCCGGCTATGGACACAACATAAACGGCATCTGAACCTGACCTATTTGAGGAAAAAGCAATCCATTTGCCATCGGGTGAAAAGTACGGGTGTTCTTCAACCGCAGCGGTACTGGTCAGTCTAACAGCATTTGTGGCATTCAATTCTGAAACCCAAATATCACCACCATAGGCAAATGTGACGTGTGTGGTACTTATATCGGGCTGCCGAAGCAAATGCGTGCCTTGGGCTTGGCTATCGATGACGATGATGCTTAAAAAAGCCAATACCGAAAAGAACATTGTAATTGTTTTTTTCGGTACTTGGGTTATGGGTTTGCTTGTCATAAAGTTGATTTATTTGATTAAAAATTGATAAAAATAGCTAAAAATACTGAGGGGTAAACCTCTTCCACATTTTACGGATTCCAGTCTATCCAATTCGGTCTTTTGTAAGGATTTGAAAAAAAATGAAGCACTTTGGCGTTAAATTCTTTTTTATAATGATGTACTGTGCCATGCCCTGATTCTGGCAAAATCCACAAATAAGCTTGTTGTATGTTTTTGAATATCTGCAAAGTATGTTCGGGGCGTATTATATCAAAATCGCCGCCGATAACCAGCGTTGGGCATTTTATTTTATGTAAATCAGAAAGTGAAATATGCGGTTCTATCTCCATCATGTGCAGCAGTTTTATCGTGTTTTTAGCCTTCGCATCCTGTGTCCCAGCCCGTAATTTAGCAAGGTCATCCGTTATCATTTGCGTACCAGTAGTGTCAATAACAGACGTATCAGGTATCAAATTTGCCCCTGTTATCGCCAATTTCTTAACTTTCTGTGGATGTCGAATTGCCAATAACAAGCCGTTTATGCCACCATCGCTCCAACCAATGACGTAAGCAGAATCTATTTTCAAATGCGTCAGCAAAGCATCAAAATCATCTGCCATCATTTCATAATTAAGGACATCACTATTGTCAATAGATTTGCCTTGCGCTCGACTATCCACCGCAATCACTTTATAAAATTGTGAAAAATAAGGAATCTGATACCGCCAATCTCTAATAGACCCGCCGTTGCCATGAATGAGCAATAAAGGTTTGCCTTGACCGTAGGTTTCATAATACAGTTTTATGCCACCCGTAGAAAAATATTTACCCACTTTGGCATTGTCGCCGTATTTTATAGTAGGCGTTGTTTTTTTTTGCGTTTGGGCAAAAGCCCACAAAGGGAACATTAGTAATAGCAGAATTGAGAGAATCGAATTTGTTTTTTTCATTGGTAAATGCATTAAAATTGTTAAAAATTAGTTCAAATACTGAGGGGGTAGGTAAACTCAAAACCGAATACCAATCGTCAGAAAAACCGCACTTAAAACAAGAAGACTTATAACCACAGGCATAATAAACGTCAACCATGCTTTGTAACTCACATTCACCATGGTGAGGGCAGGAAAAATCGAACCTGTAGGGGAAATCAAAAACATAATGCCAATGCCAAATATATAGGAATTGACGACTTCTCGACCTGGAATATTCATTAAAATTGCTAGTGTACCAATGATTGGCATCGTGAGTATTGCCATGCCCGATGATGAACTGACGGGAATGGCAAAGAAAAAATAGAACAACATGACCAATAAAATAAAGAACGTCGGGGAAAAATGCTGCACGACATTGGCAGTATAAAAAAGAATGGAATCACTCACCAATCCATCATTTAAGACGATGGTTACACCCCTTGCCAAGCCGACGATAACGGCGACTTTCAGCAATGATTCCATTCCTTTTGTGAATTCGGCAACAAAAGTCTTTTCTCCAACACGGTCAATCAAGGCAACCAAGATGGCAGAACCCAAAAACAAGGCTGACATTTGCAAAGTCCACCAATTTAAAACGATGATGCCTATAACCATGCTGATGTAGGTAAGAAAGAATATCAGGAGCAGTAATTTTGTCCTTAAGGCTAATTTAATAACGTCATTTTTTGATTCATTATCAATATCTATGAGCGAAGGTAGGACGCCGTCAATCCGATAAACAAGCGAAGCCTTGGGGTCTTTTTTTACTTTATTTGCATAACGCAATATGTACCCAATAAAGAATGCCGTTGAGATAAAAAAGAATAAAACCCTTTCATAAAAGCCATCTAACCAATTGATACCAAATGCATTGCTTGCGATAATCGTCGAAAAAGGATTGGAGAAACTGGCAATATAACCCACCGTCGAACCACCGAAAACGATAGCCAAAGGTATCATCACATCATAACCCGCTGCCAAAAAAAGAGGGACTAAAATCGGGTAAAAAACAATAGATTCCACGTCCATGCCATAAGAACCGCCTGAAAATGAAAAGAAAGACGTTAAAACGACAATGAGCCATCGTTCTCTGCCTTTCATGCTGTTGGCGAGGTATGTTATGCCCTGCATCATGGCGCCTGTTTTGTTGAAAATTTGCATAAAACCACCGATAATCAAAATAAACAACACAATATCTATGCTGTCAATAATGCCTTTTATAGGGGCTTGTAATATGGCGACAAAGCCTTGTGGTATATTTTCCTTTCGTTGATAGGTGCCTGGTACTGAAATAGGCTTGCGTATATCGTTGTTGATGAATTTTTGTAAATTTACTTTTATCGAAAGATTATCCAAAGTTTTTTGGGTAAATGGCAAGGATTCCGTTCCTGTGTTTGACGTAACGACAAAAGCCTTATTGTTGTCGTTCGATAACTTGCTATATTGACCCGAAGGTAAAATCCATGTGCTGATGGCAGCCAAAATAATGACCAACATCATGAGGGTCGTAGCAGATGGGAACGTTAGGTTTTTCGTCATTTAAGTCTTGTTAAGAATTGGGCTAAGATGGTGAATTATTTGGTTTAAAATGGGTAAAAATCGCCCAATTTTTGCGCGACATTGATGTTTTGCGCGAACGTAAAAACGTGGGATAAACAAAGAAAAACGACGCCGCCAAAGAATACTTTTCTTAAATTCATTTTGAAATTGCTTTTATTGATTTAAAAAATGATAAAAAATGCAGAAAATACTGAGGGGGTGCTTTTTTGGAATTTGGATTTACAAGATTTCAAAATTTCCCTTTTTTATCCACATATTGCCATACATCACTTGTCCAAACACTATGTTCCCCGTCTTTGACGGTTTTACATTTATTACTGACCTTCGCTTTGCCATTTTCAAAAGGAAAAGCGCAATCATACTGAGGGGGAATGACAATAGCATAAGTCTGAGCATTCGCATAGCCGATTTTACCGTTTTTTACAACCCTTATCAGACCTTCAGAGGCGTAATCGGGTCCATTGTCGTAAATAAATACATCGTAAAGGGTCGTTTTTTTACTGTCCATAATCACCCATTTACCATTGGTGGTTTGTGTCATGGATAGCGGACTGGATTTCAATTTATTGGCATCTTTTGGTTTATATACGAACTCCAAGCCTTCCATTAAACCAGATTGTGGCACTATGTTCCAGTCGTCGAAAGCTTGGTATTTGCTAGAAATTGTATTGCCCGATTTGCTCACCAATAATTTAGAAAACGCGGTCATTTGTCTATCCACTTCAGGAATATCATTATTGTTATACGCGCCATTTAAAGTAGCTAAGAAGATTTTTCTTCCTTTGTAACGCTCTTTATTTTGCCCAATTTTATTGGCTAAAGTCTTGAAATAATCATTGTTATTTTCATACCATTGCTTACTTGCAGCAATATAGCCATTGAATAATGTTGGTTTATTCAGAAATGTAGACAGCGTGAATGAACCCGAAGACGACCTGTCGTACAATATTTTCATACCATTTACACGATATTTTTTAGCCATACCAGGCAGCAATTCTTTCTCAAAATAGGAGATGATTTTATCGAATGAGACTTTGGAGGGCATCCCATTGATGTTTTCATCCCTGATATTGATGCCAACCACAATCATTTTGGATATCGTGGCTATTTCTTCCACCGTTTTATCCATGACATCTAAACAATACAAAACAGGGTAGGTTTTTTTAGAAACTTCATAATCATCTGGTAGCCGAACCAACAATTTGACACTTTGTTTTAAAACCGTTGAAGAGACAGTCTGCTCTTTTACTTTAGGGAACTCTTGAGCAAATAGGCTTTTTTGTTGGAAAACGACTAAAATAAGCACTAAAAGCAAATGGTTTTTACACATTATTTTCATTTTTTTAAATAGATTTTTAATTAAATATAAAAAGTTAGGCATTTTTTAAAGCAACGTTCTTCGGTATAACATTGCACAAATTAATAAATCTAAGTAATTAAAAGGTAATTTCAATTGTATAAAATGATTTGATTTTAGATTGTCTTACGTTAGTGGTTTCTTACTCCAAATGTTTAGCGACTTCTTTTGTCAAAAGGTTAATCAATTGTGTACTCAAACCTGTGACTTTTGTGAGTATGTTGTTTAGTTTGCCAATACCATCATCATATATTTCAAAAACATACCCCCCTCAGTAAAAAATCATATTTTTACGTTTTTCGTAGGAAAAAGGCTGTTTTCTTGAACTTAGACAAAAATGAAATGGACATTTTTATAAATTTGAGTCATATTTAAAATAGTTTAAAAAATCAATCATTTATGCGTGTCATCAAATCGCTTCTATTTGTCTTTATAACCATCATTACGGGCGGGTGTACAAAAAAAATAGATACCGTTTACAATCAAAAAAACGATATTGACTGCTGGCTAACTAAAAGTGACCAATCCGTTTTACTACAAAAACAAACAAAATCGCTTGTTTTTGGTACTGAAATGAATTCTTTTCCAACCATTGATGTTGATACAACTCAAACATTTCAACCCATTGACGGCTTTGGTTTTACGCTAACGGGTGGTAGTGCGCTGGTCATCAATCGCATGAAAAGTGCTGAAAAAGCGACATTGTTGCAAGAGTTGTTTTCAACTGACCAAACAGCAATCAGCTACTTACGCATCAGCATCGGCGCGTCTGATTTGAGCGAAACGACTTTTACCTATGACGATATGCTGCAAGGGCAAACTGATGTGGATTTGACGCATTTTAGTCTAAATGAAGATAAAAAAGATGTCATTCCTCTGATGAAAGAGATTTTAAGTATTAATCCTAAGATAAAAATATTGGCAACGCCGTGGTCGCCACCACTTTGGATGAAGGATACTTTTAGTTTTGTTGGGGGTAGTTTGCAGCCTAAATATTATGCCGCTTATGCGCAGTATTTTGTTCGATATCTAAAAGAAATGAAAGCAGAAGGTATTGATATCGAAGCGATTACGCCACAAAATGAACCTTTGCATCCAGGCAACAATCCAAGCCTTTTGATGTTGGCAGAGCAACAACGGGATTTTATAAAGAACGATTTAGGTCCCGCTTTTCAAAAGGCAAACATTAAGACAAAAATCATCATTTATGACCACAACTGCGACCGTCCTGACTATCCTTTGACGATTCTGAATGACCCCTCAGTAAAACCTTTTGTTTGGGGTTCTGCCTTTCATTTGTATGCGGGTGATATCAGTGTTTTGTCGAAAGTTCATGACGCGCACCCCGATAAAAGTCTTTATTTTACGGAGCAATACACTGCTTCAAATGGCAATTTTGGTGGCGATTTGAATTGGCATCTCAAAAATGTCATCATTGGTTCGATGCGTAATTGGAGTCGCACGGCATTTGAATGGAATTTGGCAAATGATACCTCGTTTGGACCGCATACACCCGGTGGTTGCAAGACCTGCAAAGGGGCTTTGACGATTGGCACAGCGGTCACTCGAAATGTCGCCTATTACATCATTGCTCATGCGGCTAAGTTCGTTCCGCCGGGTTCAGTGCGTATTGGCAGCAATATTTTAGGCAGTTTGCAGAATGTCGCTTTTCTAAGACCCGATGGAAAAAAGGTTTTAATCCTTGAAAACAGCGGCAATACTGAGGGGGTGTTTAATATTCGATTTAAGGAAAAATGGGCAACAGCTTCGCTATCGGCGGGTGGCGTTGCTACTTATATTTGGTAAAATACTGAAGGGTATAAAAATTAATTTTTAATTCAAAATAAATATAAAATGAACAGTAGACTCTTTTTGTTTTTGGCTTTTAGCCTCATTTTTTTATGCTCTTTTGACGTAAAAGCTCAAAATATAAAGCAAAACAAAAGACATTCTAAATCTAATGGCAAAAAATGGACATTGGTTTGGAGCGATGAATTTAATTACACGGGCTTACCTGATACGACAAAATGGGGCTATGAAGTCGGTGGTAATGGTTGGGGTAATAATGAGTTGCAATATTACACCAAGGCAGATACCAATAATGCGATGGTCAAAAACGGTGTGTTGTCCATCACAGCACGGAAAGAAAAAATGGACAAAAAGGACTATACATCCGCTCGAATGGTTACAAAAGGTAAAGCCGATTGGACGTATGGACGCATCGAAATCCGTGCAAAATTGCCGAAAGGACGCGGCACATGGCCCGCAGGTTGGACGTTGGGCAGCAATATCAAGGAAGCAGGTTGGCCACTGTGTGGTGAAATTGATATTATGGAACACGTCGGTTATGACCCTGATACGATTGTCGGGTCTGTTCATACCAAAACCTATAATCATGTGAAAGGTACGCAAAAGTCAAAAAGGCTTTTTATTAAAGACCCGTATACTGAATTTCACACATACGCAATCGAGTGGACGGCTGAAAAAATGGACTTTTTGTTAGACGATAAAGTCTATTTGACCATCATTAACGAGCATAAAACAAGCGCAGAATGGCCCTTCGATAAGCCACAATTTATATTGCTCAACTTAGCGGTAGGCGGCAATTGGGGTGGCAAAATGGGTGTTGACGACAGTATTTTCCCTGTGGCAATGGCAGTGGATTATGTGCGGGTGTTTCAATGATTTTGAGCGATTATTAGTTGTGCAACTTGCGTCAGTTATCGCAATTATACAAAAAAACCATGCATTACTCCCTTTATTTGTTGTTAGATGTTTGTTTTATCATTAGCAATCCTCTTGAAAATAGGGAAAAAAATTTCAATCAACACTTAGTAATTTCTCATAAATATTAAACCATTAATTTTCTAAAATGAAAAACATATTCTTTTTTACCTGCCTACTGATGACATTGAATGGTTGTAAAAATCAAAGTTTAGCACTTAGAAAAATAAGTCAAGATAAAATAGATGACTTCAGACGGCTCAACGGTTCATTCCCCAAAGACATTATTTATATTGATTAATGTTTTTTATTTATGTTCTAATTCCGCTGCTTTAGCAGCATCCGAACCTTTTAATTTAGCGACATGTTTAACTTTGGTCTCTCACTTTTAATTTTATCTCTGTTGTACAAGTATGTAAAAAAGCTTACTTTTGAAAAAAATAATAAAATGAAACTCTTAACATTAAAAATCAAGGATGCGTATTATGCGCTGTTTCTTCAATTTTTGAGAAGTTTGACTTACGTAGAAATTGAAACAACTGATAGTCAAACAGAACAAACGATTGAAGAGCAAACGACTAAAGAACGTAAAAAGAAAAAATTTACAGTCGTCAATATTCTAACGGCAGATAGAGATTATACCTTTAATCGAGAAGAACTCTGTGAAAGATAAATATTTTATTGATTCGGGTCAGCAGACCCATCGACATCACCCGTTTTAATGCCAATTAAATTAAAATTAAAAACAGCACCATTAAACGTCACGTCAAATAAATCAACTGGCGAATTAGGGTTTTGAATCGTTGATTCAGGATAAAAAAGCCATGACCTGCCACTCGGCAAATTTTGTGTAATCCCTAAAAGATAACGACGCAAGTGTAAAATATCAACAGCTTCTAATTCACCGCTTCTATCAACATCTCCAGCAATTAATTGTTCCGTGCGTAAGGTATTGATCCCCAATAAATTGCGCCGAATTAACAGTATATCAACTGCATCAACGCCATTCTCCATATTGGTACTTCGACTAACTTTGACGGTCACAGGCGTATTCAAAGGCACATAATTTAAGGTAAAAATACCCGAGGCATTGGTCGTCGTGGAGTCATTGCCGATGATGACTTTTTGATTTACCATCGCGTCATTCCGCCATGTTTTTATCGTACCGCTGACTATCGTTGTCGTCGGCGTAGCTGTGCCACCGAGCGTTTTTACGCCTGTACTGAGGGGGTCGAGCCAATCTTTTAGGCGGGTCGCAGGTGTACCATTTCCATCCCAAGACTTTGCAAACCAACCACTTAGCATATAACTGACATGGCACGAATCAATCAAACCGCCGCCATGCAGTTGTCCCACAACACGCCCCAGTTGGTCGAAAAGGGGTGCGCCTGAAGCCCCAGGTTCTGCCGTTCCTTCATCAAAAACACTATTTAAATGGCTGCCTGGTTGAGAAACAGCACCATTACTCCATCCAATAGTCGCATTAAAAACAGTCGCAGGTCGGCTGTCGCGGCTGTATTTTTTAATATCACCTTGCGGATGATGAATCATCACCGTTGAGGTCGGTATAGTCGTCGAATCCCGATTCCAACCGAGATATTGCGCATTGACATCAAGGGCAATTCTGAAATTTAATTCAAGCAATAAAAAATCCGTCTCCCGTGCACCTGCTCTATTCACACAGCCTTGAATCGAGCGACTGATCGGCTCTGATTGTGGATTTTGACAATTTGGACTTTCATAATTAAAGAAAAAAGTCCATTGATCATAAAGTGACGTAAACCCATCCACGCAGTGATAAGCACTCAAAATATAAGGTCTTCCATCTTGTTTTGTATTGTTAACAAGACCACCGCTACACCATCCCGTCCCTTGCGCTGTGACGACAAGGATGCGCACAACACCTTGTTTTTGCGTTTGCCAATTTGATGCGACGGGGCAGTTAATATTGATATTGCAACTTACAGAAGCCCCAAAACCGACACCGCCCATCATTGCTTTGTTATAGGCATGATAGACGGTTTTTATAGCAAAATCAGCTTTTTTTGCCGCGTTTTTAGGTTCATAATACTCTAAAATGGCTTCTTGTCCTTTTACAAAACCGATGAAAAAGGTGCGACTTTTTGTATTGTTTTCCGCATCATAAGCCCCCAAAACGCTTGAGCCATCTGGTGCTAAAAGAAAGAGTTTTGCCCCTTTTGGCAATTCAAAATTTTCTAAAGTTAAAGCCAAACCCAAAGCATCTTTTGAGCGAATATGGCATTGCCACAAGCGGTTACCATCAGGCAAATCTCGCCACGTTCCTGCATTTTGCATGGTTAAATCTACGGCAATGGGAACCGAAAAACGGAAAGTGCCGATTGCGCCTTTGTCCTCCTCACGTATGCGTGCCCAATCAGGTTGAGGCACCTCAAAGGCTTCAGGAAAGGCTATTTTTTCAGAAATACTGAGGGGTATGCCGCCCTTCGATTCCTGTGAAAAAAGAGTGGTTGATGAAAGACAACAGGCAAAAAAGAAGCAACAAAGCGCAAAAGGAAATGAACGCAAAGCGCATAAAGTCTTTATTTGTAAATTGTTACGGTTCATGGAATAGATTTTTAATAGAATTGTTCAAATACAATTTTTATAACATTTATCGTCATTCTGCACGGCGTGAAAAAATCCATATTTATTGTTAGGTATATTTACATTCTTCATGCGTGCAGAATGACAAAAAATTATCATTGTTTTCATTTCTAAGGTCTTGCGACGATAAACTTTTTAGTCACTTCAAATTGATTAGTGGCAACAGTTAAAAAATAGAAACCAGGTGCCAACCAATAAGTCGGTACAGTCACTTTTTGCACCAACAAATCATCATCAGTAATCTTTCGTTGATACATTTTTTGACCTAATGCATTGACAATCAATATGTCTCCTGACACCGTTTCAGGTAATTGAAAGACGACATTTAGCGTTCTGTCAACAGGATTAGGGTACATTTTCAAAATATCGTAGTCCCCAATGGGCTGTCCAAAACTGCGCCGCAATTGTTGATAGGCATTGAAAACATTGAGACGACCACCTGAAATTGTTTTTGTTGACAAATCGGATGATACATCTACCCCCCTCAGTATCGCACCTTTTAAAGCCTTCATTGCCGCTACAGGGTTGGTTTTCGACAGTTGACAGAGGAAACTTTCGGGCATACTGTATAACAAAGCCGCTGCGCCTGCTGCAAGAGGTGTCGCAAAGGAGGAACCATTATCTGTTTCAGTAACGTTATTGGCGGACAAAATCACAACATCATGCCCTGGCGCAGCAAAGTGAACATATTTTTTGCTGAAAGCATAACCTGCTCGGCTGTCATCTTTGTTTGAAGCCGTCACAGCGACGATGCTCTCTTTGGCGCACAATGTGGGCATATCGCCTATTTTTTCAATATCATTATCATCATTCGCCACAGCGACGAAGTTCAGAATCCCATATTTGCCTAATGTATCATAAGTTGCACATAATAACGGGTTTTGGGCTGGACTTGAATTTGAAAAACCGCCTGAAAAATTGGTAATTGGCACAAAAGCTCCTTTTTTGCCGTTTGAACTTTTATACAATTTATGTTTTGCTAATACAAAATCATAAGCCTGTATGATAGCACTAACATTCGTAACACCACTTATGAGCATCATTTTGACTTGCCAATTGACACCCGTCAGTAATTTGGCATTATTACCCGCCGCACCGATAACACCCGCCACGCTCACACCATGCCGAATATCCAAGGCTGTTACACCCGAAACCATAGCTGCATGGTTGTCTTTGCCGCCCACAAATGCCACACCGCGATAATCATCAACATATCCATCCCCATCGTCGTCAATATTATTATTCGGAATTTCATCTTTATTAAGCCAAATATTGGCTTGCAAATCGTCGGCAGGTCTGTCATTAAAGCCTCTTTCGAGCACTGCTACAACAATTGTATCGCCACAAGCCGTCTTGCCACCCGTCGTTTTGTCCCATAATGAGGGGGCATTTATTTTAGCCAAAGACCATTGTTGCGCAAATTGCGGGTCGTTAGGCGTGCGGCGTTCTTCAACAAAATGATTAAATTGGACGGCGGATACTGAGGGGGTGGTTTGAAGTAAATGCAAAACCTCTTTTTCATCAAAAATCATTACATCAAAATGGAGGGCATATATGTGCAAATTTTCAGCAATTGGAAGAAATGCTTCATCTCCAAATCTTTCATTTTTTTGATAAAATGTTTTTTTAAAATCTTTAAAAGATTGATTTTGATTTAGTTGAAAAAGAATTTCACCTCTAACGTGGTCGTTGTTGTTGCTACGTGTCACCACTTGTTGT
Source organism: Saprospiraceae bacterium (assembly GCA_043744455.1). Classification (GTDB taxonomy): domain Bacteria; phylum Bacteroidota; class Bacteroidia; order Chitinophagales; family Saprospiraceae; genus JAAFJT01. Next base: position 16,461 of record JAYTUQ010000116.1, read on the forward strand.
GCTTGAGTATTTGTTTTTATTAAAAAGAAAAAACAAAAGAGAAAGGAAAGTCTCGTCATGGGTTGAGTCTTATTTATCGTGTGTAATGAATTTTAAATCAGAGCATTAGAAATTTAAGCCAAACTTACGGCAAAACTTGAACCAATGTTATAAGACAGCCTAAATTTAACATCCAACAACCCAGTATAAATCAATTCTGAAAATTTAAAAAGTAGATTTTGTAGAAAGGTTTGAATTTTTCAAGTGAAAAGGACGACTTTTGCGGCAATTTTTAACATAATACTGTCACGCAGAGCGTGATGGCGCAAAATGCGCTCGAGGGGGGTAATTTTTCCTAAAAGTTTTTTATACCTTATGAAATTGTAAAAAAAATGAAAAAATGTATTCTGAAAGTCGTGTTTTTGTTAATTCTTGTCGTCAATGGCAAAAGCCAAAATACACAAGTTATTGACAATCAAAAGTTTATTGAAGTAACCGGTCATGCTGAATTAGCGTTTGTACCTGACCAAATTATGTATTTAATTACTCTTAATATAGAACCCACAGAGGAAGACATGGCGTACATGAAAAGTGCTCTACACTCTGGAAATATCTTCAAAAGTAAAATTGACGCGAAGTATTTACAAGTTTGGGAAATATTGAAATCCGAAGGCATTGATGAGAATGCACTTGTGAAAAACAGGAATTACAATTTCATTAAACATTCCGACACATATTACGAGGGTAAGGAGTTTGCTCTAAAAATTAACAATTTTTCAAAATTTCAAAAAGCCGTTGAAAAATTAATTGCAGCCGATATGTGTACTGGACAAATAATAGATGTAAAGAGCAATAAAATACAAGAGTTAGAAGATAAAGTAAGAATATTGGCTATTGAAGATGCTAAAAGAAAAGCGGATAAAATGGCAACCGCCGCTAATTCAAGAGTTGGAAATGCTTGGCAAATAAAAGAAGGAAAGTTGCCTTTTGAAAATGCGGTGGGTAAAGGGGTACAGGGAGAAGGGAATCCTTATCCACCTTATTCAGGAGAAATTAATTTCGTTAAGGACAATATTGAAACAACAAAAAATGGTGAATTTATCGTAAAACAATCTGTTATTATTCGATTTTTACTTGAAAATTGATAAAATACTGAGGGGTCATTTTTCATCAAATATTATTTTCAATCTTCTTTTGAGTTCTTTGTCAGCAATATTTTCCATTTCTGACTTATCGAAAATGGATACTAAGTGGATATTATTTTCAATGATTTTAATACAAGTGATGACTCTTGCTCCGCCGCTTTTACCTTTTCCTTTAGAAGTAATTGCCATGCGGATTTTGTAGCAATTATTGCCGAGAGGTGTACCAATTGTTGGGTTTTCTCTGAGCATGGTAAGAAGATTTCTAATATCACTATTAAGTGAACGGTGTTTTTTGGCAAGTGCAAAAGCATCATTAGCAAAAGCTTCTGAAACAATGATTTCAAACGGCATGTGAGTGTTCGTTTTTTATGATTTGATCCAGTTCTTTCAAAAATTCGTCGGCTGTTCGGAGTTGAATTAACCCTTTTTCATAGAGTTCAACTTCTTTAAGACCTTGAATGGTTGCTTCAACAAAGGCTTCAACTTCAGGCGGAATGGGTTCATCTTCAATGCGACGCAAACGCACAGATGTGAATTTTTGAAGCATGGTTAATAAATCTGCTTTTTCGACATCAGAAACAGTCAAAATATATTCGTTCATTTTTAATTATTTTAGTTTAAGATTCAAAAATAAGACTTTTTTTAGAAAAATACTGAGGGGGTACTTTTATCTCTACATCAATTTAATATTATGGCAAAAGAAGAAAAAGGCGCAGTTGTGCAAAAACAGCAACAACAACAAGCAAAAAAAGACGAAAAAGGTATCACTTCGCGTGCTGCTAATTATTCGCAATGGTATCTCGACATTGTTCAAAAAGCAGGGCTTTCTGACAATTCGCCTGTGCGCGGTTGTATGATTATTAAACCCAACGGCTATGCGTTGTGGGAAAATATGCGCGATGCACTCGACCGCATGTTCAAGGATACGGGGCATGTGAATGTGTATTTTCCATTATTGATTCCAAAATCATTTTTGTCAAAAGAAGCGGCGCATGTTGAAGGATTTGCGAAAGAATGTGCCGTTGTCACGCATTATCGCTTGAAAAACGACCCAAATGGCGGCGGTGTCATCGTTGACCCTGATGCTAAATTGGAGGAAGAACTCATCATTCGTCCAACTTCTGAAACAATTATTTGGGATACTTACCGCAATTGGATTAACTCTTACCGTGATTTGCCGTTATTGTACAACCAATGGGCAAACGTGATGCGTTGGGAAATGCGGACGCGTCCGTTCCTCCGTACCGCTGAATTTTTGTGGCAAGAGGGACATACGGCTCACGCGACAGACACAGAAGCGATTGCTGAAACGCGCCAAATGCTTGATGTTTATGCTGAATTTGCGGAAGAATGGATGGCAATGCCAGTTATTAAAGGTGTTAAAACGGCGAATGAGCGTTTTGCTGGTGCCGTTGACACGTATTGTATCGAGGCTTTGATGCAAGACGGTAAGGCATTGCAAGCAGGTACATCTCACTTTTTAGGACAAAATTTTGCGAAAGCGTTTGAAGTGAAGTTTTTAAATAAAGAAAACAAAGAGGAATACGTGTGGGCAACATCATGGGGTGCTTCGACCCGTTTGATTGGGGGTTTGATTATGACACATTCAGATGATGATGGTTTGGTTTTACCGCCAAAACTGGCACCGACGCAAGTTGTTATTGTACCGATTCCTAAGCCTTCTCCTGAAATTATGGAAGCGGCAGATGTTATTGCAAAGGCGTTAAAAGCGCAAGGCATTCGTGTAAAAGTAGATACTGATGAGACAAAACGCCCAGGTTTTAAGTTTGCAGAATACGAATTGATAGGCATTCCCGTCCGTATCGGCATCGGTGCAAGAGATTTGGCTATAGGCAAAGTGGAAGTGGCAAGACGTGATACAAAGGAAAAATCGAGCGTTGATATTGTTGCAAATCCCGACAACGGCGGGAAGGGGGTCGCTGATCACATCAAAAACTTGTTGGACGAGATTCAACAAAATCTTTTTGACCGTGCCAAAGCCTACCGCGACAACATGACAACCAAAGTGGATAGTTTTGACGCATTTCAAACCATTTTGGAAGAAAAAGGTGGTTTTATCTTAGCGCATTGGGATGGCACTTCTGAAACAGAAGATAAAATCAAGGAATTGACCAAAGCCACCATTCGTTGTATTCCTTTAGATTCGGTTGAAGAAGATGGTGCGTGCATTTTGACAGGTGCGCCGTCGAAGCAACGGGTTGTGTTTGCGCGGGCTTATTAATATTTTTGATTTTGTATAAATTCAAAGCCTTGTAAATCGTTGATTTACAAGGCTTTTTTTTTAATTTTGAAAGATTGGAAATTGCCAAAATTATTTTAAAATACGAATCGGTCTTACTGAAATACCATACAGATATTCGGAAGCGATATCTCAACGAAGACGATCAGCAGAGCGCACAATTAACTCGTCTTTGCGAATATAGCGAATAGCGAGAAAGCCAAAAATAATAGCTAATGCGGAGGAAATGAAGCCAATCAGGGATATTTTGAGTGGAACGATGGCACTAATCTTCTGAATATCCCAAACAGCTAAACCGATTAAAACGACTGTGACACCCATCATAGCCCAAGCATAACGAATCTGATTGGGGCGATTTTTGAATAAAAAAAGCGTTAAAAGGCTTAAAACAAGGGCAATTATTGTTGCACCCAGCATTATTTTATCATCATAGATGTTCAAAAAGCCGTCAGCCGAAGCGGGTACTGAGGGGTTCGGTTCCGTAAAATCTGCGAACGAAATGGTGTTCATGAATAGGCTGCCAAGTGAGCTGGAAGCCAAAAAGAGAAAAACACTTTGTATACGCTGTATCATATTGAAAAATTAAAAGTTTAATCTATTTTAATGTATTTTAAGGATGGGCAAAATTAGTTTTACTAAGGACTATTTTCAAAATAACCTTGTGAAAGACTGCAAAATATTCTAACATATTTAGAAATGACGCTTTTTACAAAACAATATTTTACTTTTGTTTCTTTAATGCAAGCAAATTAAGCATATAAAAGTATAAAAATATAAAAGACAGGTTTATTTATGATAACCTTTTTTCATAAACGAATTTTCATTTCATGGTAGATAAACTTACGGACATTCATCTACATCAAGAGATAGAAGTAATTGACAATCAATTATTTAATATCATTCAAGATGTTCGTTCTCAAATAGAATCTGCTCGTATATATGAGCAACAGAATGATTATGGTAAGGCACTTGAGTTGGCAACCGATACATGGCAGCTCCTTCGACAACATCAAAATCAACATACAATATCTTTGAAGATTGATTTACTTCAGCTTTTAGCCCAAATCCATCTGCATCGTCAAGATTTCACAAAATTAGAAGAATTTGTTCATCCTTTGCTTGAATTGAGTCGTCAAGTGGGTGATGCTGAGCGTGAGGCTTGGGCTTTGCTTAATTTAGGTATTGTGCAGAGCATAGGTTCTGATTATAAATCTGCTATTACGCTATTTTTGGAATCCCTTGAAAAAAGTGAGAAAATAGCCTATCGGTCAAATGTTTCTAATTGTCTTATCAATATTGGTAATGTATATGCCAACCTATTTAATTATGCAGATGCCCTTGATCGCTACCAAATAGCGATAAATGACTATGCCGATGTGTTGAATGAAAGTGTAAGAATTGCTACAAATCTGAATATAGGCAACTTGTATCATGCGGCTGAACAATATGAATTGGCACTCGAATATTTTGAAAAAGGATTGTCTGCTGCCACTCATGAAGGAAAAGTTGAGATGATTATCCATGCTCATGCTCTCATGAGTCGAACATTATTGGCTTTGAAAAAATTAGATAAAGGTATAGAACATGCACAAAAAGCCGCAGAGCTGATGCCTAACAGTATTAGTAATGCGACTGGACGACAGATTAATCTCTTGAACCTTGCTGAAATTGCTTTTTTACAAGGCGATACTGAGGGGGGGGCTAAAATGGCTATTCGGGGCATTGCTGCTGCGCGGCGTGTGCTAGACGATGCTTCCGAGTTGCGCGGATTTAGGCTTTTGGCAAGAATGTTTGAAAACGTTAAAGATTTTAAGCGGGCATATAGAGCGCAATTAATTTACTCACGCCGACAGGCTGATTTTCTGAAAATGCAACGTTCACTTCATGCCCTTGACCTTGAAATAAAATATTCATTGACTGAAAAACAACGTAAAATTGAGGCTTTGACGAAAGAAAACAGTTATCAAGCACTCCTTTTAGAGCAAAGTGGGCAAATTGCTGTACAAAATGAGCAGTTGAGACAAGTCAATGAAGAGCTGCGTCAGTTTGCATTTATCACTTCCCATGACCTCAAAGAGCCTTTGAGAATGATAGGTTCTTTTACGCAAATCATTGAAAATCAATATTTTGAAAAATTAGGTAAAGAATCGGAAGTTTATTTCAAGTTTATTAAAGAAGGCGTGGGTCGCATGAGTGCTTTGTTGGACGCATTGCTCCAATATGCCACCATCGGAAAAAGTGAAATAGAACTTGAGTTAGTTGATATTGGAGATGTTGTCCGCATGGCACGTGCCAATCTTAAAATCAATATTGAGGAAACAGATGCGAATATTTTATGTATTGACATGCCCATCTTGCCGTCGGTACAGTCTTTACTCATACAGTTGTTTCAAAACTTAATTGGCAATGCTATCAAATTCCGTCGTCCATCAGGTCGTCCAATTATATTGATTAGTGCAGAAGAAAAAACAGACCATTGGATTTTTAGTGTTGAAGACAACGGCATTGGTATAGAAAACAATGATATTGAACGCATTTTCACCATTTTTCAACGTCTCCATAAACGTGCAGAATACGAAGGAACAGGTATTGGCTTGGCTATTTGCTCAAAAATTGTCACGCAATTGGGTGGTCGCATTTGGGTTGAATCGGTCAAAGGGCAAGGCTCGACTTTCCGTTTTACTTTGCCAAAATAAGGTTTATCTGTGATTGTTTTTTAAAAAAAATAAGAACTTTTTAAGATATAATACGTTTTGAAAGCTAAAATTATATCTTTGCACCGCTTTTTGGAAACAAATTTTTAATTCATTGATAATAAAATTTTTATAATGCAAGCAACTCAAAAAAAACTCCCTTATAAGGTAAAAGACATCAACCTTTCAGCATGGGGTCGTAAAGAAATACAACTCGCAGAAGCAGAAATGCCTGGCTTAATGTCGTTACGCGAAGAATTTGGCGCGTCAAAACCACTGGCGGGCGCGCGTGTCGCTGGCTGCCTTCACATGACGATTCAAACAGCTGTTCTTATCGAAACATTGGTTGAATTAGGCGCAGAAGTGTCTTGGTCATCCTGTAATATCTTTTCAACGCAAGACCACGCTGCTGCGGCTGTTGCTGCTGTTGGCGTACCTGTTTTCGCGTGGAAAGGTTTGAACGAAGAAGAATTTGACTGGTGTATCGAGCAAACGCTTTTTGCTTTTGAAAATGACCAACCGCTTAACATGATTCTTGACGATGGTGGTGACTTGACCAATATGGTGCTCGACCGTTTCCCTGAACTCGTTCACAACATTCGGGGTATCTCTGAAGAAACGACTACAGGGGTTCACCGTTTGTACGAGCGCATGGTGAAAGGCACTTTGCCGCTTCCTGCTATCAATATCAACGACTCGGTAACAAAATCGAAATTCGACAACAAATATGGTTGTAAAGAATCATTGGTTGACGCGATTCGTCGCGCCACTGACGTGATGATGGCGGGTAAAGTAGCTGTCGTAGCGGGTTATGGTGACGTAGGTAAAGGTTCTGCTGCTTCTTTGAAAGGTGCAGGTTGCCGCGTAATTGTAACAGAAATTGACCCTATTTGCGCTTTACAAGCTGCTATGGACGGTTTTGAAGTCATCAAAATGGAAAATGCCATTCCGCGTGCCCAAATCGTGGTAACAGCAACGGGCAACAAGGACATCGTCTCTGAAAAACATTTCCGCTTGATGAAAGACAAAACCATCGTTTGTAATATCGGTCACTTCGACAACGAAATTGATATGCAATGGTTAAACAAAACGTATGGTTCAACAAAAATTGAAATCAAACCACAAGTTGACCTTTATAACATCGACGGCAACGACATCATCCTATTGGCTGAAGGTCGCCTTGTCAATCTCGGTTGCGCAACAGGACATCCTTCTTTCGTTATGTCTAATTCGTTTACGAATCAAGTATTGGCACAACTCGAATTGTGGCAAAACGAAGACAAATATGAAAACAAGGTTTATATGTTACCAAAACACCTTGACGAAAAAGTCGCCCGTTTGCACTTAGCAAAAATCGGTGTTGAATTGGAAGAATTGCGTAAAGATCAAGCTGACTACATCGGTGTAGCCGTCGAAGGTCCTTTCAAACCTGAATATTATCGTTATTAATACCCCCCTCAGTAATGGGGCATATAAAAGCCGTTTCGAGTCATCGAAGCGGCTTTTTGCTGTTTAATACCTTGATTTTTTTAATTTATTTAAAGAATACGACCAAAGCACAAAGAAACGCTGTATTTTTGCGCCGCAATAGGAGAGCCTTTTTATTGAAACTAAAACTAACAAAATGTGTTTGAATACTGTCACGCCTAAGCGTGATGAAGCCAAAGGCATCAAGGGGGTACTAAAAGCATTTTCTTTGACTAAAAATATAGAAAAATAGTATGGCAATAATGATAACGGACGATTGTATCAACTGTGGCGCATGTGAGCCCGAATGTCCGAATAATGCAATTTATGAAGGTGGTGTCGAGTGGAAAATTAGCGACGGCGCAGATGTTCATGGCGATTATATCCTACATGATGGTCGTGTTGTAAATGCGGATGCTGTACAAACGCCCGTTTCCGACGATTTTTACTACATCGTTCCCGACAAATGCACCGAGTGTATGGGCTTCCACGAAGAGCCACAATGTGCCGCCGTTTGTCCAGTCGATTGTTGCGTTCCTGACCCCGAACATGTTGAAAACGAAGCAATTTTGTTAGAAAGGAAAGCACGTTTGCATCTGTGATTTTTCTTTTTTTTTGACCACTGATGGGACAGATACGACTGATTTACAGTGATTTTTTTTTGATTTTTTTCTGTTTTAAATAATAAAAAGAATCAGTGTAAATCAGTCGTATCTGTCCCATCAGTGGTCAAACCCACAATCTACTTCAACTTAAACTGCCCCAACCAATACAAACGCCGTGGATTTGCCATAACCGTCGCATCAAAACGCTTATTTAAAGCCAACCGCTCTTTTGCTGTGAAGAGGAAAACGGCAGGTTGCTCATCATAAACAAGGGCTTGGAATTTTTTATATAAGTCTTTTCGCTTCGCATCATCAAGTTCCGTCCGTATTTGAGCAATCAACGCATCCGCCGCTTTGTTTTCAAATTGAAAACGATTGCCACCGTCGGGTGTATTCGATGCAGTCGCCCACATCTCTTTTGGGTCATCCATCGAAGCCGAAAATCCTGCGTTATTGATAAACAAATCAAAATCTCGTTTTTTCAAAGCTGCTAAAAAAGCCGCTGCTTCCAACGGTTCCAGTTCAATTTTAATACCCGCTTGTGCCGCAGTTTCTTGCAACATCAAACCGATATTTTTAGCAATGCCATTGTTTGCAGCAAACGCCAAACGCAGCGTCAATTCAGTCGTTTTGCCGCCAACCGACTTGTCCACAGTGCTGTCACCGTTGCTGTTTTTCCAGCCTGCCGCCGCTAAAAGTGTTTTCGCGCCTTCAATGTTTAAGTCAATGGGCTTCAAATCCTTATCATAATAGTTGCGTTGCGGCACAAATGGACTCACGCAAGGCTCCGCCAAACCGCGCATCAATTTAGCAATAATCGTCGGCACATCAACTAAGTGAGCGATGGCGCGCCGTGTCCGTTTATCGTCTAATTTTGGACTTTTACAATTAAAACCCATGTGGGCAAGTGCCATGGAAGGTGCTGTTGTAAAATTATAAATCGTCTTAAACGTGTCGTTTTTCGACATGTCCAAAAAGTCTTTGGGCGTTAATTTGACCATGGCATCAAATTTACCATCGCGCAACAATGACATAGCAGCCGCTTCATCTTTCACGGGGCGAAAGTGCAATTCGTCAAGCAAAGCCATGAAAAAAGGACTTTGTGAAGCCAATTTATCGCCCCACCAATTCGCTTTTTTCTTCAAAACAATGCGTTCACCTGCTTTCCATTCTTCAAAACCATAAGCACCACAACCGACAACGCCACCTTTTTCTCTTGAAAACTTAGGCGATTGGAAGTTATTGGCAAATTGCGTCAAAGCTGCACCGACCTTTGCGGTATCAGGTTTGACCAAATCGGCGACAGAAAGCGATTTTAGTACCCCCTCAGTATCATAGACGTATTCAGGCAAAATGGGCATCGTTCCGCTTTGTGTTTCTGCCAAAAAGTATTTTTTATCGGTCAGAATCGTGAATTTCTTAAGATTTGCGGCATCAATGACGATGTTTTTGATAAAATCCAAACCGCTTCTTAGGTTGCTCGCACCCGATTTTGGATTTAAAATCGCTTTAACCGTAAAAACAACATCGGCAGCCGTCACAGGCGTACCGTTGTCCCACATAGCTTCATCGCGAATTTCGTAAGTGTAAGACGTGCCGCCTTTCATACTGCCCGTATCAATTGTGGCAACAACAGGACGGATTTTTGCCAAAACGGGCACTAATTCAAGCGTTTGTGGGTCAAAATCAAGCAAGGAAGGGAACATATAGCTCATCACTTGCATGGCATTGGACTCTTCGGTGGTCAACGGATTGAGCCGTTCGGGTTCGTTTGATAGGCGCACAAAGGCTTTATTGCCCGTCAAGGCAGCCGTTTTATTGTCAGATTTACAAAATTGGAAAATAGAAGCTAAACAAATAAGTAAAAAGGCGGCAAGAAGTGCTTTCTTCATGTTGTTGGCGGGATATTTTATGTCGGTGAAAAATAATGATTTTTACTTGCCAAAGGTAATTTAAACTTTCTAAATGAGCATTTTAGATAACTTGTTTTTTTGTTATGATTTAACAAAAGACCACAGATTTGACGGATACGACAGATTTACACTGATTTTTTTTGTACTTTCTGTAAAAATCAAAAAGAAATCAGTGTAAATCTGTCGTATCCGTCAAATCTGTGGTCTATCAAAGTTTTACAACGCCAAAAGAGTTCCCTCTCCAGAACGCACCCCCTCAGTACCACAAATCACAACAGACTGCACACCTGATTTCATGGCGTTAAAAGCATTATCAAGCTTTGGAATCATACCGTCAGAAATAGAACCGTCTGCCTTTCCCACTTGAAAATCAGCATAAGAAATCAATGAAATGACCGAATCATCGTCATTCGGGTCAGACAAAACGCCTTTTTTTTCAAAGACAAATTTAAGGGTTACATCAAATTGTTCGGACATGGCAACTGCCAATGTTGAGGCAATCGTATCGGCATTTGTATTCAATAATTGTCCTTTTTTATCATGCGTAATCGGTGCAAAAACAAGGGCTTCTGCAAATTTTAAGAGATGTGCTACCCCCTCAGTATTGACGGCATCAATATCTCCTGCGAAGCCATAGTCCACATTGCCTTTCGTTCTTTTATGCGCTTGAATGGCATTTACATCTGCACCCGTTAAGCCCATAGCGTTGCAGCCACGCGCTTGTAATTGCGCAACAATATTTTTATTGATGAGACCTGCATAAACCATCGTCACAACTTCCAAAGTTGCTTCGTCGGTAATGCGACGACCTTCTATTTTTTTGGGAACAATGTCCATTTTTTTCAACAATCCATCCGCTACTTTTCCGCCGCCATGCACGAGTATTTTCTTACTTTTTATTTTAGAAAAATCGTCTAAAACGGTGCTTAATACTGAGGGGTTGTCAATGACGTTGCCACCGACTTTTATGATAACTAATTGGTTCTCAATCATTTTTTTAATTTTAGAAAGCCAATGGAATACACTTGCATTGGCTTTTCATTTTTAGGTTTGCTACTATTTTGAGTTTTTACGAATGAAAAACGGCGTAAAAATAGACAGATTTTTTGTTTCTCCAACAACGTTTTCAAAACCTCATTCGTCACACCTTTCCGTTTTTCCTAAAAAACAACACACCCCTAAAATCGATTTCCCGACCGATTTATATACTGCGCATGTCTCTTGATTAAGCATAATAGGCTTGCTTACTGAAGAAGGTATGGATTCTTTACTTTTTGATGAATTCCAAAAATTTGGGAAAGTTAGATTTTGTTTTCCCAAATTTTGGAAACATGCTGACCTATTTTCCCAAAATATGAAAAAGATGAAATTTTATTTCCCAAAATTTGGGAAAATTCTTTTATACTTTCCCAAAATGCGATAACAATTTCTTTGGAGGTCGCTTATAGAGTGGTGTATCTTTGTTATCGTCAAATGATTGATTTTGAGGTATCTGAATGAGAACGGTTTTACAGTTATTTTATCAGAAATTGCTCACGCACAACGCTTTGGCAAACAGTCTTTCAAGGTGTCTATTATAGTCATACAGCAGCATATTACTTCAACCTAACAAAACGATGAAAAAAGATTGTTTTTTAATTGCTAATTCATTGATAATCAATGGCTTTTTTTTGTTTGTGTGTGAAATACACTGCTTTTTTAACCTAACAAAACGTGCTTAACTGTCTTTGACAAGCTGAATAAATGTTTTCAACTTTGTATCGTTAAAAAGAGATTACAATAAAGGAATTTGCAGAAAACCTCCTTTTAACACATGGAAAGAGACCCCTCAGTAAAAACACGAAAATTCCGCTTGATGAAGCGTCTATTATACATCAAAACCCTTATTTTCTAACTTTTTTAAATTTTAATAACAATGAAAAAGTATGTTATTCTTTTGATTCCATTGGTGTTTCTGATGGCAAGATGCCAAAAAGATGATACCTATCTCGGCGACCACACGATTGCCGAAGGTATCATTACTGAAAAAGGGTCTGGTAAGCCTGTCGCCAATGTACAGATGCGCCTTCGACGTTGCACTTATCAGGTATTTGGCTCTTCAAGTTGTGAAACCATTGATACCGTCCGAACCGATGCAAAAGGCTTTTTTAGCTTCAATTTCAAACATGAAAAAGAATATCAATATGAAATTAGAGCCGTACCAGATGCAGAAAGGTATTTTGTTGAAAACAACGATGCCCCTTTAGAAAAAGGACGATATAGCAATAAAATTAACTTGGTATTAACACCGTATGCTTGGATTAAGTTGAGGATAAAAAAAGAACCTCCCTTCGTATACGATTCGCTTGCACTCTATGGCGGGCCTAATGGAAATCCTGATTGGTATATGGGTGAAAAAATAGATTCAACATTTAAATATAGAGTTAGTGGAAATACTACCCAATATTTTGGATGGGAAGTTTATAGGAAGAATTCGAAAGTATTAACCAAAGGTAATATATACTGCCCTGCTTTTGATACAGTAACATATCAAATAAATTATTAAAAAAAAATTATTCAACTTTAAAACTTCAATCTTATGAAAATTTTTAATTTTGCACCACGCACCACATTCAAAGATAAAAGGTGTGTATTAATTTATTTTTTCATTTTTTTAACTTTTCTATCTGTTGCACAGACTTCACAAACAGTTTCTTTACCTCAAAATGTGATTCCTTTGGGTTTCAATGGCAGCACCGATAAACCGCGCCTTCAAACCTTTCGCTCTTCTATTATTTACAACCCTGTTGTTTTCAGTTTGCCACAATCTTCCCGCTGTGCCAAACTGTGGCGGTATTCAATTAGACGGAAGAAATGCCCAGACAGACCCTTTAGCTCAGAACACCATAGTCAATATCAATGGCATTTTGTACGATGTGAAAATACAGCAGGATGCGGGTATCAGTAGTTTGAGTCAACATCAACTGGCAAATACGATAAATCTATTAAATCCTGTTGCTCAAATCCCGAATAGTGTTGCTGATACAGCCAGTGCAACGGTCAAACATTTTATTTCCGTTGCTCGGGCAATGACATTAAAACAAGGTGTTCAAAACCGTTCTTCTTCAAAAAGTAAGTGGCTACCAGAGGCAATTGTTGGCACCGTAAAACCAGAAAACAGCCTCGTTATTTCACCCAACCCGACTAACGACCACTTCGATATTGCCTTAAAACAAGGTAATTACGATATTCAAGTCTTCGATGCACTTGGTAAGCTCGTTTTCAGTAAAAATACTGAGGGGGGTATAGCCGTAGATATTCGCACTTGGCAGAATGGTATTTATATGGTTTCGCTTTTAGATAAAACATCTAAGAAAAAATCGTTAGGTAAAATGGTTGTGCAGCATTAAAAAAATGGGTGGGATTCAAAATATATAATGATTTTGAATCCCACCCATTTTCAAATTTTACCTACACTTCTAAGGATTTTAAACAAAAAAGCACATATTTTATCATCTTTCCAACAGCGTTTTCAAAACCGCCATAGCCGCAAACGTCCGATTTCTCGCTTCTTCAATAACAATAGAATTAGCCGAATCTATGACTTCATCCATCACCACTTGATTGCGTCGAACAGGGAGACAGTGCATGAATTTCGCATTGTTTGTTCGTGCCATTTTCTCTGTGGTAATCGTCCATTTCGGGTCCATCGAAAGGATTTTTCCGTACTCACGATAACTTGACCAATTTTTAGCATATATAAAGTCCGCACCTTCAAAGGCTTTGTTTTGTTCATACTCAATTGTGCACCCCTCAGTAAATTGCTCTGCTAATTCATAACCTTCGGGATGCGTGATGACAAAATCGTAATCCGTTATTTTCATCCATTCCACAAAAGAATTGGGCACGGCTTGGGGCAATGCCTTTGGGTGCGGTGCCCACGACAAAACAACTTTTGGACGTTTAACATTTTTATATTGCTCAATTGTCAACCAATCTGTTAACGACTGCAAAGGGTGAACGGTCGCACCTTCAAGACTAACAATCGGCACACGCGCATATTGCTTGAATTTTGAAATCACTACATCCGAATAATCCCGTTCGCGGTCAATCAAAGCAGGAAATGAACGCACGCCGAGAATGTCGCAATATTGACTCATCACCGCCGCCCCTTCGCGAATATGCTCTGCTTTGTCGCCGTTCATGATGACACCGTCTTCAAATTCCATGTTCCACGAATCGCCAACATTCATCGAAATGACGTTCATCCCCAAGTTATAGGCTGCCAATTCGGTACTCATGCGGGTACGCAACGACGCGTTGTAAAACAACATACCGAGCGTCTTACCTTTACCTAATTCGTTGAATTTCAATGGATTTTCTTTACATTCTTGCGCCAAACGGAGTAAACCCAATGGGTCTTCTACGTCATGAACAGATGTGAAATGTTGCATACTCAGAAAGAATAAAAAAGTGATTAAAAAATAAAACAACCGATGCCGCTTCTGCAAACCGCATCGGTT
>JAYTUQ010000117.1:0-8507 GCA_043744455.1 Saprospiraceae bacterium
GACTTTGCCGACACGACCCCACGCTATTTTTAGCACATTGCAAGGCACACAAAACCCCGACACAAAGCCAACCTTGCAAAGAGCTAAAAATGCCAACGCCCCCATGCCCACCCACCACCCAGCGGACGGAATTCTTATATACTTCGTCTCAAACATCAGCAAAACATCTTTGTTTAACTTGGGAAGCCCAAAAGCCCTTATGCACAGTATGTGAATTAAGGTCAAAAGCCTATATTTCAATAAATTAAAATGATTAAATTTGCCAAAAGCTGATTTTTTACTATAGCATGGCAAAACCTTATACTTACATAGATTTATTCGCAGGTTGTGGTGGACTTTCCTTAGGTCTCCATAATGCTGGCTGGAAAGGTTTGTTCGCAATTGAAAAAAATAAAGACGCATTTGAAACTCTGCGATATAACTTAATTGACAAAAAAAGGCATTTTGAATGGCCATCCTGGTTAGATAAAACGCCACATGCAATTGACGAAATAATAAACAATTATGAAAGGGAATTAATATCACTTCAAGATAAGGTTGACCTAATTGCAGGAGGACCACCCTGCCAAGGCTTCTCAACTGCTGGAAGAAGAAAAGAGGATGATGTTAGAAATGGTCTTATAAAATCTTACCTAAGATTTGTTGAATTGGTAAAGCCAAAACTAATTTTCTTTGAAAATGTAAAAGGATTTACCCTGCAATTTCATAAAAACAAATCTCAAGGACTTGTCTATGCCAACTTTGTTCATGAAGAGTTAGAAAAACAAGGTTACGAAGTGTTTGGAAAGCTTGTTGATTTTTCAAAATATGGGATTCCCCAAAAAAGAACCAGATTTATACTAGTTGGTATAAAAAAAGAAATAGCTATAGCAAAAAAAATAACCGTTAAATTATTTTTCAAACAGTTACTCAAAAACAAAAAACTTTTTTTTGAAGACAAGAATCTTCCACAAAACCCTAACATCGGAAGTGCTATTTCAGATTTGCTAAAATCAAATGGAACTTTACCAACACCCGACAGAAAAGGATTTTTTAGCGGAAATTATTCAAATCCCAAATCTAAATACCAGCAATTTCTTAGAGCCGGCCTTCAAATTGACATCCCTAATAGTCACAGCTTTGCTAAACACAGAGAGGATATTCAACAAAGGTTTGCTTACTTGATTAAAATTGGCGATGGAAAAAATATTAGTGATAAGATAAGGAAAAAACTGAACCTTAGCAAGCATACTATAATACCCCTTTCAATCAAAGCTAAATCCCCAACAATAACCACCTTGCCAGATGACTACATTCATTATTGTGAACCACGGATATTAACAGTAAGGGAGTATGCAAGGATTCAAAGTTTTCCAGATTGGTATGAATTTAAAGGAAAATACACAACGGGTGGTAAAGAACGAACTAAAGAAGTTCCAAGATATACACAAATAGGAAATGCCATCCCCCCACTTTTTGGCGAACAAAGCGGATTGGTTTTAAAACAACTAATCAGCTAATGAGTGATAAATATTTCAAGATAAGTTCTGCTTTAAAAAATCTAATCGGTAGTGATTTAATTACTGACAACTTCGTTGCTGTATTTGAATTGGTAAAAAATTCTTTTGATGCCAGGGCGACAGAAGTGCAAATTACTTTTGAAGATATTTATTCCAAGAATGCCAAAATCATTATTCAAGATAATGGCAAAGGAATGGACAATGAAGACCTCAATGAAAAGTGGTTATTCCTTGGTTATTCAGCAAAACGAGATGGCACAGAAGATTACCGAGACAAAATAAAATCAGGTAGAGTTTACGCAGGAGCAAAAGGTGTAGGTAGATTTTCTTGTGACCGACTTGGAAAATTTTTGAACCTGATTACAGTTAGCAAAAAACCTAAGAGCAAAATTGAAAGCATTTTTGTTGACTGGGCAAAATTTGAGAAGAACCAAAAAGTATTATTTGATAAAATCCCTGTTGTTCAAACCGAACTTTCAAAAACTAAATACAACCTAAAGCACGGAACCATTTTAGAAATTACAGGAGTTCCCAATGATTTTTGGAACAGGGAAAATTTCAAAAAACTAAAAGAGAGATTATCAAAACTTATTCGTCCAGACCTCAATACTTCTGATGAAATTCAGAAGTTTAAAATTATCCTTTCAGTTCCTGATGAAGCAGATATGGACAGAGAGGCAATGAAAAAGTTAAAACAGGAAACGAATAATGATATTCAACTTTATTACAACACTGTTAATGGTGAAATCAAAAATTTCGTTTTCAACGACCTGGATATTAAGACAACAAAAATTGAATCTTCCATTGACGACAATGGAATTATCACAACCCGTTTAACAGACAGAGAAAACTACATCTATGAAATAAAAGAGAAAAGCGATTATCCGCTTTTATCAAATGTTGGAATCACTTTATACTTTCTTAATCGTTCTGCAAAAGTTACATTCACAAAAAAAACAGGAGTTCAGCATGTTGACTTTGGTAGTTTATTTATTTACAAAAACGGTTTCAGAATTTATCCTTACGGTGAAAGAAGAGATGATTCATTGGGTTTAGAGAATCGTGCGTTACAAGGATATGCAAGATTTATTGGGCTAAGAAGTTTGATTGGTGAAATTTCAATCAGTGGAACTAATACTGAATTGAGAGAAACCACAAGCAGAGGTGACGGCTTAGTGAAGACAGAAACTTACGACCAACTTTCAAACACAGAGGATGGATATTTAATAAAAACTCTTAGACGATTAGAAAGATATGTTGTTGAAGTAACTCAATGGGGAGTGAACAGTGAAGATGAAACTGAAAATCTTTCAAGCGAACAAGTAAAAGAGAATCTTGTAAAACTTATTGCAAATATTTCAGACGGTGTTCTTCGGTTGGATTACAACAAGGACATCATCAACCTTATTGCAAACAAAGAAGAAAAGAGTGCAAAAAAATTAGTCAAGAATTTCAAACGGATTGCGGCAGAATCAAACAACAAGCAACTCTACAAGGAAGCAGAACGAATTGAAAAGGCATTGACATCAGCATTAAAGGCAAAGGAATCGGCAGAGAAAGAATCACAAACCAAGGATGCAGAAAAGAAAAAAATTGCAGCAGAGTTAGAGCAACAAATTACTGAAACACTTTTTGCGAAAGCAGACAGAGGAACAGAAAAAGACGACCTGTTAAGTATTCAACATCATATATTCAGACATTCAGCACAACACATTACGAACTACATTGAACAGTTAGTTGATTCCATAAACAAAGATTTACCGAAAGATGCGTTGCTGAAAATTGCAAGTAAAATATCCTTTGAAAACAAAAAGATTATTACGCTATCCAGGTTTGTAACCAAAGCACAATTTGATACAACCGTTACAAAAATAAATGCCGACCTTATAAAGTTTGTGAACGAGTATGTCTTGAATGTTTATCAAGAATACAAGCATCTTATCATGAATAATCAAAACTTAAAAATTACCGAAACCACTCCAAAGAATTTAAGTTTTGATTCCTCATTCAGACCAATTGAAATAATTATCATTTTAGATAACCTGCTAAACAATTCGCTGAAAGCAAAAGCAAAAAATGTCAAACTCATTTGGGAAGATGTAAGTAAATCGGAAATTGAATTACATGTTGTTGATGATGGTATTGGCATACCTGATAAAAACAAAGACAAAATTTTTGACCCACGATTCACGACTACAAATGGTTCGGGTTTGGGACTTTACCATACAAAAGAAGTGATTGAAAAAATGGGTGGAAAGATTTCAGTCAACAATAAACTCAAACAAGGTGTTGAGTTTATTTTAAAATTTAAAAAATGAAAATGAATTACAAAATACTTTGGATTGATGACAACATTGATGACTATATTGATATGGGTATCAAATCAGAGTTTATGGTTTATCTGGACAACCTTGGGTTCATTCCGACCGTTGACACTTTTGAAGACAGCATAAAAGCAGAGGAAGCTATTAAAGCAACAAAATACGACTTGATACTTTCAGATTATAGCATTGATGAAAAGGGGAAAGAAAAAGAAAAGCAAGGCGATGTGCTTATTCAAAAAATTCGTGATGGCGGTGTATTTACTGAAGTATTGTTTTATTCAGCCCAGGCAAACTTTGATGAAATAGCAAAGAACTTATACAGAGATAGAGTTTCCTTTTTCAGTTTAGTGGAAGATGAAGGGATGAAAGAATTTAGAGTTAGAGTTTACAGATTGATTGAACTGACCATTGCAAAACTTCAAGAACTTAACAGCATCAGAGGACTTGTAATGTCGGAGACAAGCGAACTTGATAATACCGTAATTGATATTCTTAGCAGTTTCTTTTCAGGTGAAAATGCAGAAGCAAAAGAATTACGGGAGTATATTATTTCTACTGTTACAAAATCTGTTGCTGGAAATTCAAAGAGAGCAGAAACACTTAATGAATTTTCTAACTCCGATATTTTAAAGGAAAGAATTTTTGACTCTGATAAAAAAGCAAGAACAATAGGGAAGCTAATTGAATTGAAAAAACTTGACAAGACAGAACCGTTCATTGATTTCTACAAAAACTATAAAACTGATGTGTTGGACACCCGAAATGATTTAGCCCATGCTAAGAGTGATGTAATTGACGGAATTGAATATTTAATCGTGTCAAGGAAAGATGGTGAACACCCAGAAAAATTTGACCAGGAAAATTGTATTCAAATCAGAAAAAATTTACGAAAACATACTGACATTTTAAAAGCAATCCGAGAAACTACTTTACCATAATAACCAACGCACCAAGTCAGGCACATTTGCAAGGCGCACAAAGCCGACACACAAAACCCAACCTTGCTAAAAGAGCCTGCCTTGTGCCAACGCACAGGCAACACTCTATGGTGCGACACAGACCCACATTATAGATGACCGAGGAGAAGGGCGAACGTACAACAGGGGGTTTGCCAAAATACGGGCGGACGGAAGTTATCTTCGGCGTTTTGTAATTCTATTGTACTTCATATCGGGCAGACGAATATCTATTTAGCTTTTTGTTGTTATCTTCAACTTCAGTTTTTCAATCATCATCAGTACCGGGCGGACGCAATACTAATTCCCGTACTTCGGCAAGCCCTGTCCGTTGCCTGTAATGCCCAGTCCGCCTCGTAGGACAATTGCGTTTCGACAGACATTATTTAAAATATTTTTATAACAACATAAATTTTATACTCATGCCAGACTTAGAAGTTATTTGCCGTTTGCTCAATAAAAGAACTTGCAGTGAACATGGCAAACATCCCACAGCAATTGTATCCGACAATGAAATAAAAATTTCTTGCTGTTGCAATGCATTTTTTGGAGAGCTTCAATATCAAATTAAAAATACTACTCCAAAAGAAATAGAAGAAGCATTGGACTCTGATTTTAAGACATCTTAGTTACAAATATTCTAAAACGCATGATGCCTAATATTTCTGCTCCATCTTCAATGGTGGACAATCTATTTTTTACTTGCTCATAAAAATCTTTTAAAAACTTTTCTTTATCGGCTGACAATACTTTTATCGGCTCAATTTTGTCATTAATTTTTATTGTTCCTGTTACACTCATAATATTTTGCGGCTGCCCATTTTGTTTTATAAAATATTCGGTTAGACACAATGCTTTTGGACAGCCTACTTTTGACTATACCATTTTGTAAAACCAATAAATAAAAGAACTCGGTGGACGAATGGCACATACAGGCAACATGGGGTTTGCTGCTATGCTGGCGGACGTAGTAACAATGGGCATTTTGTCGCTATTGTACTTCATCCTGGCTGGACGTTCTATTATGGGCTTTTATTTCTTAACTTCATCTTTTGTAATTTTATTGGGCTTCAGTAGCCGGGCTGGACATTAAAATTTCCAGCACAGCAGCAAGCCCTAACGTTGGCAGTAATTTTAGAAGACCTCGCAAATGAAAATAACCCGACAAAACTTAATTGACCTTTGCGACAAATTCTTGAACGACAAGATTGATAAAAAATATATTCAAGACTTTGCATGGGAGGCTATTACTTCTGACGATTTTGAATTTGTTGAGGATGATATTATTTCGGACACAATATTTGAGTGGGACAACGAAGACATAAATTTTGAAATCAACAAGACTAACATTAAACTTTGGAAAAATCGCCTGTTAAATGGACAAGACGACTTAGTTATTTATAATTCGTGGAACTCACATATTGACAGACAAAAAGAAATTTGTGCGACACACAATTCTCAATGGAAGCCAATAAATAAAAAGTTACGAATTGGTGTTTCTGCTAACCTTGACAAAGACCCAATTCACGGGTTGCGACATCCAAGCGAAAAAGGAACAACAGGTTGGTTTATTTGGACAGGGGACTATTCAGAAAGTCAGGACTTTTTTCAACCAATCTGTGCAGAACATTTGCTACAAATTAGACCAGACATAGTTAAATATTTAGGACTTGATATTGGCTTTAGGTTTTTGACCAACAACCAAGGTTACGAAGACATTTGGTATGACGAAAAGCTCAAAGCGATTTGAAAAACTACTGCCAACAAAAGTATTGCTGCAAGTGGGGCAGGACGTTGAAACATCGGCTTCAAATTGCTATCACCAGCTGTTTCGGCTGACGAATAAAGCCAAGCTAAAGTTCTTATCTTCAACTTTTAAAACAAAACCAAGCTGCAGTTCCGGGCGGACGTTTTTCAAATCCCCCACCTGCAGCAATACTCAATCGTTACCAGCCATATTATGAGAGCCTTTAAAATTTGACACTTAATAAAAAATAAAAAGATGAAGTCAAAAGAAACTGACACTTTAGACATAGAAAAAGAAGATGACCAAAGCAATGAGGCTTTAGTTCATTACGACATTACGTCGTATCCTTCAGATTACACTTTGAGCGTCTTGTTTAAGATGTGGCAAGATGGTGATATTACAATCCCTGACTTTCAAAGAAGTTTTGTTTGGTCAATGAACCAATCTTCTCTACTAATTGAATCTTTTCTTATTGGACTTCCCGTACCCCCAATTTTCTTATACATTGACAAAGTAAACAAGAACCTTGTGGTTGATGGTCAACAAAGGCTATTAAGTGTTGTATTTTATATGGAAGGCTTCTTTGGTGCAGAGAACGAAAAAGGTAAACGACAAACATTTAGATTAACTGGATTAAACCCCAATAGCCCATATTACAATAAAAAATTCAAGGAACTTACGCCATCAGACCAACGGAAATTAGAGAATTCGGTTTTGAGGGCAATAAATATTCGGCAACTTAGCCCAGATGGCGAAAATACTAGTATCTACCACATCTTTGAACGACTAAATACAGGTGGGACACCTTTAACTGAACAGGAAATTAGAAATGTAGTTTTTCGTGGTTCCTTCTTTATAAAATTGAAAGAACTAAATGAAGATATAAACTGGCGAAAGCTACTTGGTAAAAAACTTCTGGATAAACATCAAAAAGATGTTGAACTTATACTTAGATTATTTGCGTTGTCAAATTTTTTAGAAGAGTACGAAAAGCCAATGAAAGAGTATTTAAATAAATATGCTGGAAAATTTAAAAACTCAGAAGCAAAACCAGTCATAAACTTTCAAAAAAATTTTCCTAGAGCAACGAAAATTATTGCAACTGAATTGGGAGAAAAGCCATTTCACGTTAGAGGTCCACTTAATACTTCTGCTCTTGATTCAATATTTTGTGTTATCATCAACAACCTAAATAATATTCCCGCCGACTTAAAAAAACGGTATACAAAATTACTTAAAGAACAAAAATTTGTTGACCTCACTAGTTTAGGAACAACCGACACTAAAACAGTTAAAGAGAGATACGAATATGTTCAAGAGCGATTAATAGACTAGCAATTTATGCCGTATACTGACAGATTTATTGACACTGACAATATCATTGCACACATCAGCACTTTTATTGGGACAATTACAGACGGAGCTATTTTGTCAAGTTACGCTGGGTTTCTTTCAGTGAGTTCAGTTACTGTTTATGAGTTAGCCATTAAAGACATATTTAGCAACTTCGCCACATTGAAAGGCACAGCTTTTGGAGTCTTTGTTGATAGTCATTTTGAAAGAATTAACGGACGAATAAAATTAAAAAACCTTAAGGAAGAGCACATCGTATCATTTGGCATAAAATATTTAAACAGATTTAATCGGGATTTAGATGCAAAGGAAGTAGCTTCTATTGCCACGGGAACAGGAAGCATCAAATCATCATATGGAAATTTAATTGTTTGTCGCCACTCATTTGTTCATCAAGGTTCACCGACATTGACTGTAAACGAGATTATACAATCTTACAATCGTGGCAAAGAAGTAATACATAGTTTAAATGCGGCAATGGTACGCTGACAATACGGCTGGTAACTGTCTCGTCCTGAAATAGGTTGTCTGCAAAACAACCAAAAATGGATATCAAACAACAATGTATTACCGAGTATTTAACCCAGGGAACCGGTTACCGCCAGCTGGCAGCCAAGTATGGCGTTAG